>CAZLBS010000084.1:0-9914 GCA_964557505.1 uncultured Nitrospiraceae bacterium
AGGGCGCGACTTTGGCGCCCTGCTCACGGAGCGCGGCGCGCCGCTTGGCATCGCGGAGGTTGCCTCATGGCTGGAACCCCTTTGCCATGCGCTCGATTATGCGCATGGCGAGGGCGTCCTTCACCGCGACATCAAGCCCTCCAACTTGCTGCTCAGCGATGATGGCAAGCCGTGCATTGCCGATTTCGGCATCGCGCAACGCTTGCCCGACACCCAGCCAAGGGCTTATGCAACGGGCACCACGCTCTACATGAGCCCCGAACAATTGCGCGCGGAGCCGCTTGACCAGCGCTCAGACATTTACAGTCTGGCGACCTGCGTCTATGAGTGGCTGGCCGGTCATCCGCCCTTTCATGAGGGCGACTTCGTGGCCCAGATTCAGCTGTCGCCTGCGCGTCCGATTCCTCATTTAAGCGCCGAGTTGAATGCCGCCGTGCTCTGCGCGCTTGCGAAGCGGGTCGAAACGCGGCCGCCTACCTGCCGGGCATTTTTCGAGGGAATCCTTGCGGCGGCCGCTCCGGGTGCCGTTCTAGCACCGCCCACGATGGCGATGCGGCACACGCATCCCGACAGGACGACGCTGCGCCTTCCCGCCTTCGACGTGGCCGACGCGCCCAAGCGGATGGGGGCCATGCTGGTCAATGCGGGCAAGGTTTCGCAAACGCAGATTGCCGATGCCCTCAGCGAACAACAGGAGACCGGCGAGCGGCTGGGCAGGATCTTGTTGCGCCGGGGCATGGTCACCGAAGATGGCATCGCCCAGGCCTTGTCGTCGCAATTGCGCCTTCCACTGGCGGACGTGATGGCCCACGAATTCGGCCCCGAAACACGCGAGCGGCTGAACCGGAAAGAAGCCGCCAAATGGCGCTGCTTGCCGTTGGGCATGCGCGAAGGCTATATCCAATTGGCCATGGCCGACCCCTTGGACCTGGAAGCCATCCGCCTCTTGGAGGAGCGTTGGCAGTGTGCCATTGAGCCGGTTGTCTGTAAGGAATCGGCGCTCTACGAAGCGATCAAACAGGTGTTCCCAGAAGGATAGCCCGCAGCCCAGCGGTTGACCCGCGCGCTGCCGCGGAATACGATAGCGGCAGCAGCCAATCCGCCAACCGCAGATCTCAGGAAATGTGCCTGCCATGAATGCAATCGTCCGCACCCAGCTTTCCGTCATGATGTTTTTGGAATTCTTCGTCTGGGGAGCATGGGCCGTCACGCTCGGCACCTACCTCGGCAACATCGGGTTTTCGGGCACCGACATTGGCTACGCCTACAGCACCACGGGCTGGGCGGCCATTGCCTCGCCGTTCTTTATCGGGATGATCGCCGATCGCTTTTTCGCTGCCGAGAAGGTGATGGGCGTGCTTCATCTGGCGGGCGCGGGCCTGATGTACTGGGCCACGACCGTCACCGACCCTACGCTCTTTTTCTGGGTGTTGTTGCTGTATGCGCTCTGCTATATGCCCACGTTGGCACTCGTGAATGCCATTGCCTTCAATCAGATGACCGATGTCAGCAAGGAGTTTCCAGGCATCCGGGTCTTGGGCACCATCGGCTGGATCGCCGCGGGCGTTGCCATCAGCTTCGTGCTCGGCCGGTTCGTGGAGGGCGTCGACGGCACCGTTCTGCCGCTCCAACTGGCCGCCGCTGCTTCGCTTGTCATGGGGCTCTTCAGCTTTACCTTGCCCAGCACGCCGCCTACGGCCAAGGGTGAAAAGGTGACGGTGGGACACGTGCTTGGGCTCGATGCGCTGAGCCTCATGAAGAGCTTTCCCTATGCCGTGTTCGTTGCGGCCTCGCTGCTCGTGTGCATCCCGCTGGCGTTTTATTACACATTTGCCAATCCGTTTTTGAACGCCGTCGGCATGGAAGACGCGGCCTTCAAGATGTCCTTCGGTCAGATGTCCGAAGTGGTCTTCATGGTCATCTTGCCCATCTTCTTGCTGCGCCTGGGCGTGAAGTACATGCTCTTGGTCGGCATGCTGGCGTGGACCTTGCGCTACGTATTGTTTGCGTATGGCGGGGTGGACGACTGGACGGTCGTCATGTTGTACGGCGGCATCATCCTGCATGGCATCTGCTACGACTTCTTCTTCGTCACGGGCCAGATTTACGTGGACAAGAAGGCCCCCCATGCCATTCGTGCTAGCGCCCAGGGATTCATCGCGTTGGTCACATACGGCGTGGGCATGGTGATCGGCAACAACATCGCGGGGCGAGTCGTCGATGCGTATTCGCCCGAAGAGGGCATGGCCGACTGGACGGCGATCTGGATGATTCCCGCGGCGATGGCGTTTGTCGTGGCGATTGCCTTCTTCTTGCTCTTTTGGGAGAAAGAGTCCAGCCTCGAGACCGCGGAGGCCGCGGCGCCCGCGACGGAGCCGGCGGCATAAGCCCCTTCCTATGCAGACTGTAAGGCGGTGAGCAGCGCGGCGGATAAGGCGGTATCGTACCGTGCCCGCGTGCTTATGCCGGTGCCGCATGAGCGGTGGTGGCTCGTAGCCATTCTCGCGGGCGCGCTGCTGCTGCGCGTCGTGGGGTTGGGCGGCCACGCCTTCTGGCTCGATGAAGTCCATATGCTCATCAAGTCGGAAAATTTCTGGCCGGTCTTCCTTTGGGGCGAACTTGTGTCCAATCATCCGCCTGGGACGACCGCCTTTCTCTACCTATGGCGGTTGATGGGGCTCACGGGCGAGGAAGGCACGGCCCGGCTGCTCACAGCCCTTATGGGCACGGCGAGCGTCTTTACGCACTATGTCTTCGTGCGCCACATCTTGGGGCCGCGCGCCGCCCTGTGGACCGCTTTCCTCATTGCCATATCGGCGATGCATGTCTTGCACAGCCAGGAAATCAAAGACTACATCATGCTGCCCATGGTAGGGCCGCTCATGTTGTGGACGCTGCTCCGCGCAGCCGAGAGCAACAGCTTGCGTTGGTGGGTGGCCTATTCCTTCGCAGCCGCCGCCTCATTCTATGCCGAAGCGTTCGGCGCGCTCTTGCTCATAGCTGCCAATGGCTGGTTCGTGGCACTGCATTGGCGCATGTGGCCGCGCATGCACCGATGGTTTTGGGCCAATGTCGCCGCCTTCCTCATGGTGCTGCATGTCATCCTCTACATCCTCGAAAAGGTCGACAACATTGTGATCACCGCCGAGGACTGGTGGATACCTGCGCCGACCTTGACCACGGTGGGCTTCTTCGTCAAGACCGTGGTGTTCGGATACAGCGGTGCGGACCCGCTGTTCAAGGTGGCCATGGCGCTCTACGGCCTATTGGCGGCGCTTGGAACCTTGCTGGTCTTTCGTATGCGGCCGTCCGTGGGCGCCCTGCTGATGGCATGCCTGGTGGCGCCTGTTGCCATCACCTACCTGGTTTCAACCATAGGCAGCAGCATTTTCTTGTTTCGGGCTCTTATGCCGTTCGGCCTGATGATTCTCATTTTTGCCGCCTATGCCCTTGCGCATATGCCCCGCCGTGCATCCGCCATGGCGGCCATGGGGCTTGCCGCATTGAGCGCGACGCCGCTGTACCAGTATTACAACAACATCTGGACCTTGACCGAGTTGCCGCACCGTCCTGGGGTGCATCCCCGGCGCGACTATGACAAGGCTGTCGCGTATATCGAGGAGCATTGGCAGGAGGGCGACCAGGTTTTGCATGCGAGCATGGCCACATGGCTCCCCTTTGCATACTATGGGCTGGGGGATCGAGGCTGGGCCCACGCCCATGGCGGCATGTCGCAGCGCTACATTGATTACATCTTGCGCTCGAACCCGCGCGTGGCGATGGGGGAGTGGTGGGACCCTGTGTTTCCCATCCTGGCGGATGAGCTGACGGAGGGCAAAGAGCGCGTCTGGCAGGTGTATGCCGAGTGGGAGCGGGAACTGCTTCGGTGGGGCCCGAACAGCATGTATCACTGGCTGAGCACGCGCTACACCCTTGTTGATCAGCAGTCGTTCAAAGGGGTGGACATCTTCCTATATGAAACGCCCGCCTTCCCTGGCTACCGCGAGGCGGTCGCGCGCCTAACGGATGACGGCGTGCAGGCAGCCGCCGTCCTGTCGGATGGCGAGGTCATTCGGCAAACGTTGCCTGATTGGGGGCTTGTCGCGCGCCCCCCCGGCGAACGGGCCGGACGCCTCCGGCTGCGGCTCGATCCTCCCGTAATCAATGGGGGCGGTCCGCTGGCTCAGCAGTCCGCCATCCTCAACCTTTCCAACGTCTCCGCCGAACCGGTTACGGCGTGGGTGCAGGCGGTGCACAGCGACTTCATGCTCCACGCCGCCGCCCTCGAGCCGGCCGATTTTGGCAGCGAGCGCTGGAATTATGCGTGGCGCACGGAAATTGTTCCGCACGGCAAAGAGGTTCACATGACCGTCGTCGAGGCGCATGCTCCGGAGCCCGGCGCGCCCGCAGCGGCCTACGGGGCATACGAAGCGCCTCCCGGCAGATATCTTCCCATGATGTGGTTTCGCGGGGCCAACCGCATTGGCGCCAACCCGGCCCCCCCTGTTTCCATCCTGATGAACGGGGTTGAAGCCGCGCCCTCTCCAGAGCTGTCGGCAGGCGGGGATTGGCGCTGGTACACCGGCGGCGAGCCCCTCGAAATCGAGGCCGGCGGACAGCTGGACATACACGCCACCGTGCGCGATACCAACCCAGACGGGCCAACCTACATGCAGTTTAGCTATCTGGCATTGCGCCGAATCGATGATGGCGCGTTTGGCGGCCGCACGGCTGTGTATCCGCCGTGGCCCGGGCGTGTCGACATTGCGCCCGGAAAGACGATGTCCTGGCAGGTCAAGAATCCTGGCGGCCAGAAACGCCTGGATGTATGGGTAACCGAGCAGGGCGCGCCGCACGCCTACCATTGCTTCGTGCCCTTGAGAGAAGCGCTGCCCTAGCGGGTCAGTCGTGCTTGGGCACCTCGATGCCCAGTTCGGCCAATTCTTCATCGCCAAGCACCAAGCGCAACAAATCCCCGACGGTTACGTGCTTCTCCACGTTGTGGCGCATTTTGGCTGCTGGGTTGATGCGGTAGTGATTCCGCCGGCCCTCGCGGCTTCGGTAGAGCACTTCCTCACGCTCGAGGTCCGCCACGATTTTCTGAACCGCCCGCTCCGTGATTCCCACGATAGCTGCAACGTCGCGCAGGCGCGCGTCCGGCTCATGCGTCAGACAAAACATCACATGGGCATGATTGCTGAAATAAGTCCACGTTGGCTCACTCTTCGAGGCCGACCCGTTTTCACCGTCGCTCATCATCGTGTCCTCAGGCGCGTTTGACTTTTGAACGGGAAATATACGAACTCTATTTCGTGTTTCCGAGTTCGCACGTGTCAATGGGGAGATTTTACATGAACGCCTTCGCTGGAATCGCACGCGACACGGTTCATGCCAAGCATCCCGTCTTCGAAGCGCCGGAGCATCGTCCGCGCGTCGCCATCGCGCCCGGCGATGGAATCGGTCCTGAGATCATGTGCGCGACGATGCGCGTGTTAGAGGCCGGTGGTGCGTCGTTAGATTACGATTTCATCGAGGTCGGCGAGCAGGTATACCACCAAGGGGTGACGTCTGGAATTGGCGCCTCCGCGTGGGAGACGCTGCGCCGCACGGGGGTCCTCTTGAAGGGTCCCATAACGACGCCGCGCGGCAGCGGATATAAGAGCCTGAACGTCACCATGCGTAAGTCGTTGGGGCTGTTCGCCAATGTGCGCCCCTGCGTTTCGTATGCCTCCATCGTGCGGGGAGCACGCCCGGGTCTGGACCTCGTGATTGTGCGCGAAAACGAGGAAGACACGTATGCGGGCATCGAGCACCGGCAAACGCGCGAAGTCACCCAGTGCCTGAAGCTGATGTCGCGGCCGGGCTGCGAGCGGGTGATCCGGTACGCGTTCGAATATGCCCGCCAGAATGGCCGCCGGAAAATCACCTGCATGACCAAATCGAACATCATGAAGCTCACGGATGGGCTGTTTGAACAAGTGTTTCATGAGATCGCAGAGGACTATCCGGGCATTCAACCCGAACATTGGATCATCGATATCGGCGCGGCGCTGATGGCGGAGAAACCCGAACAGTTCGACGTCATTGTGACGCCCAATCTCTACGGCGACATTCTTTCTGACATCGCCGCGCAGCTTTCCGGTTCGGTTGGGCTTGGCGCTTCTTCGAACATTGGCGAGCGCTTTGCAATGTTCGAAGCCATTCACGGTTCCGCGCCTGGCATCGCGGGTGAAGACATCGCGAATCCTTCGGGGCTCCTGCTTGCTGCCGTGCAAATGCTCGTGCACCTGGGCCAGCCCGAAGCCGCGGCACGGATCCACAATGCATTGCTGCGCACCCTCGAAGACGGGGTGCACACGCTGGATATCGCCGCACAGGATGGGCCCGCGGTAGGGACGCAAGCCTTCGCGGAGGCAGTCTGTGCGCGGCTGGGTCTCGAGCCGCGGCGCCTAACGCCGGTGCGGTACGAAGGCGTTGGCGCCAGCGGCCGCATTTCGATGCCAGAACGTCCGCGAGGCCTCGCTGTGGGGCCGCGAGCGGTCAAGACGTTGGACGGCGTCGATATCTTTCTCGACTGGGATGCTCCCGGCCGGCGGCCGGAGATGCTCGGCCACGCGCTGCAAGCGCAGGAAACCGAGGCGCGGCGCCTCAAGATGATTACGAACCGGGGCGTGAAGGTGTTTCCTGATGGCTTGCCGGAGACCTTCTGCACCGACCATTGGCGCTGCCGGTTCGTGGCGCGCGATGAGCACCTGCCGCTGCACCACCAAGATTTGATCGCCTTGTTGCAGCACTTGGTGCATGCAGGATTCGATGTCATCAAGACGGAAAATCTGTACCGCTTCGACGGTCAGCCGGGCTACTCGCTCGGCCAAGGCGAGTAGGGCAAACCAACGGAGAACTGTTGCACACGACGATTGCCTTAAGGCCTTCCCATACCCCATCCAGCCGGCGCGCGGCACCCCACACCGCGCGCCGGCATCCCCATCCCCGACGTGCGGATGGGGGCGCCGGGCGGCTGGCGGGGAAGCATGCGAACAACCTTGCTGCTTAAGCGAGGTGTTCCATAGATGCGGTTGGGTATCCCCTCCACGGACCCCGACGATACGCCCAGCCGCAGCGGCCCGGAACTAAGTTCCGGGCCGCATTCCTTCTAGCGCCAACGCATCAACCGCCTGGGCGCCGCTATGCACGGGCAGCCGGGTGTTGGTACACTAAAGGGCTTATTTGAGGCCGTCTTCGGGAGTCTTGTCCGGGTGATCAGCACCACCATAGCGCTGTACTACGCGGGCGCATTGGCATACGTCGGCGCCAGCGCCGCGGTGGTGCGCTATGTGCTCCGCTATGAAGTCTCTTGGTTGAAGGTCGCTTTGCGGGTCTTGGCCGCGGGCGTCGCGGCCGAGGGGCTGGTGCTGATGCTGCGCTGGGCCTATTGGCGCGCCCTTCCGCTCACCACCATCAGCGACGTGCTCAACCTCTTCACCGTGCTGGCCGGGCTCATTGTTCTGACGACTGTCCGCACGGAGCGGACGCAGGTGCTCATCGTGCTCTATGCGCCCGCGATCGCGGGATTGTCGCTGATCAATCTTGCCATGGGGCATGCGTTCATGTTCGAGGCGCCGCGGCAATTCAGCACGGTGCTCCTTGGCATTCATGTGGGCTTGGCCATTCTCGCGTACGCCCTCTTCTTTGTCGCCAGTCTGACCGGGATGGCCTATGTGCTGCAGGTCCGGCACTTGAAAGACCGCCGGGCCGGGGCCTTGTACGAGCGCCTGCCATCTCTCGAGCGCCTCGACAGCACGCTGTTTCGCCTCATCAGCGTGGGCTATCCGGTATTCATCATCACCTGCCTGCAGGGCTTGTATTGGGCCTGGGCAGAACGCGATTTGTTGGGGCCCATGTGGTGGGCGTCGCCGAAAGTCGTGCTTTCGGTGGTGATGGTGGTGTTTTACGCGGCCTGTTTTCACTCCCGCCAATTCGGGCAGCTTCGAGGCCGCCGCCTGGCCTACTTCGTCGTCGTGGGCTTCAGCGTACTGCTGTCGGGTTACATCGTGCTCGAGATGCTTGGCTTGCGCGATGCGAACTTTTGGGGGGCGAGCCTGTGAACCTGCTCGTCCTCGGCATGAATCACCGCACCTCGCCGGTTGAACTGCGTGAACGTCTTCACTTCAGCGACGAGATGCTGCCGCAGGCGCTCACGGAGCTGAACCGCCGTCTCGGCTGCGCATGCGTCATTTTGGGCACGTGCAACCGGGTCGAACTCTATGCCCATACCGAGGGCGACGCGCATGACACGTCGCTCATCATGCGTGCGTTTTTAGCGGAGTTTCACGGCGTGAGCGAAGCGGAATTCACCCCGCATTTGTACCTGCATGAGGGGCAGGCTTGCGTGACCCACCTCTACCGCGTGGCTGCAAGCCTCGATAGTCTGATCGTCGGAGAAGGACAGATCATCGGCCAGGTGCAAGCGGCCTTTCTGGCCGCGCAGGCCGCGCAGACGACCGACAAAATGCTGAGCGGATTGTTCCAACGTGCCTTGCGGGGCGCCAAGCGGGCCTACGCGCAAACGGGCATCAGCTCCGGCAAGGTGTCCATTGGTTCGGTAGCAGCGGAATTGGCGGTCAACATCTTTATGGATCTCGCCGGCAAGACGGTGCTCATCATCGGCAGCGGGAAAATTGGCGAACTGACGCTGAAGACGCTGGTGGCCCATGGCGTGGGACGGGTGCTTTTGTGCAACCGGAGTCCGGAGAAGGCCGAGACGCTTGCCGAACAGCATGGGGGGGAGGCCCTTCCATTCGAGTTGTTGCGCGACAATCTGCATCAGGCCGACATCGTCATAACGTCGACGGGCTCGCCGGAACCGGTGTTGGCAAAGGAGCATTTCCGCCGGGCGCTGCAACAGCGCGATCGCATGCCGATGTTTGTGATCGACATCGCGGTCCCGCGTGATGTCGACAGCCGGGTCAACGAATTGGACGACATCTACCTGTACGATATGGACAACCTCCAAGAAGTGGCCGAGCGCAATTTGGCCAAACGGCAAGAAGCCGCCGCGAAGGCGCTCGAGATCGTTGAACGGGAAACGGAGCAATTCTGGCGGTGGCGCAGCAGCCTCGAGGCAGAGCCCACCATCGTGTCGATGTCGGCCGAACTGAACGCCATCCGGGAGCGCGAACTGCAAAAAACATTGCGCATGCTTCCCGACCTCGACGACAAGGAACGCGCGGAAATTGAGTATCTCACCAAGCGCATTGTGAACAATATTCTCCGGCAGCCGATGACGCAATTGAAAACGGAGATGGCCGAGCATGATGCGCCACAATCGGTGTTGCACTTGGTCAAGCGGTTGTTTGGCTTGGAAGAGTTGACATGAGCGGGCGCCTGGTGCTTGGCACGCGCGGGAGCAAACTGGCGCTCGCCCAGACGCAGTGGGTGCAGGACCGCCTCCAGCGGGCGCACCCGGACCTCATGGTCGAGATTGAACGTATCGAGACGAAGGGCGACCAGATTCTCGACCGCCCGCTTTCGCAGGTCGGCGGCAAAGGACTCTTCACGGCTGAACTGGAAAAGGCCCTCGAGGATGGGCGTATCGACGTGGCGGTACACAGCCTGAAGGACCTGCCCACGGACATGCCCCCAGGACTCAAGATTGCTCCCGTGCCCGGCCGGGAGAATCCCTTAGACGCATTCGTATCGAAGGCGCATGCAGCCTTTTCGGCCTTGCCTCGAGGGGCCCGCGTAGGCACGTCGAGCTTGCGGCGGCAGGCGTTGCTTCGTGCGATTCGGCCTGACCTGGACATTTGCGATGTCCGCGGCAATGTGGACACGCGGCTTCGCAAAGTGTCGGAGGGCGCCTTTGATGCGATCGTGCTGGCGATGGCCGGCTTGACGCGCCTTGGACTTGTGCGCGA
>CAZLBS010000085.1:0-9863 GCA_964557505.1 uncultured Nitrospiraceae bacterium
TACGACGGGCTTTCACGCGGCGTTGCGCAGCAGCCTGCGCCAAGACCCCGATGTGATTCTGGTGGGCGAAATGCGCGATCTGGAGACCATCCAAGCTGCCCTCCGTGCCGCCGAAACGGGCCACCTCGTGCTCGCGACATTGCATACCAACGATGCCGTCCAGACGGTTGACCGCATCATCGACGTGTTCCCCGGCGAGCAGCAGCAGCAAATCCGCTTCATGCTTTCCATGACGCTGCTCGCGGTCATCTCGCAGCGTCTGCTCCCCCGGTCAGACCGCGCCGGACGAGTGCTCGCCTGCGAACTGCTCCACAATTCCACGGCATCCGCGAACCTCATTCGCGAAGGCAAGACGCATCAGCTCTACAGCGTCATCGAGACGGCCACCAAGGAAGGCATGCAAACCATGGACAAGGCCTTGAAGGACTTGTACTTGCAAGGCAGCATCTCTCACGAAGAAGTGGCCGCCCATGCGCGTAACCCTAAGTTGGTGCAAGACTTAAACAAAACCAAGTGAGTCGGTGCGGCGTCCGGCCGGGAAACACTGTCGCAACCAAGGCATGTCGTGCTATCCTGAGCGCGTAAAGCATGCAACCAATCGCCTGCCCGGCGGATACAAGACGCAACGGGCAGGGTTCGATTTTCACCGCGGGGAACACCGCTATGGCCGATAATGTGCACGCGCTAAGGACTGCGGAGACGCGGCCCCACCTGCGCCTAATACCGACGGAAGGCAGTCCGCTCCGGGAATGGAGCGACGAAGCGCTCATGCTGGAGCATGCCAAAGGCGACGAAGAAGCCTTCGGCGAATTGGTGCGCCGCCATCAGGGCCCTATTCTCAACTACATTTTCCGCATGACCCAAAACCGCCAAACGGCGGACGAACTCACCCAGGAAGTCTTCATGGCGCTGGTCAAGAATGCCCAGCGATACCAGCCGACCGCCAAGTTTACGACCTACCTCTACACCATCGCATCGAACTTGGTGTCGAAGGAATGGCAACGCCGCAAGCGGCGCCCGCTTCTCCTAAGTCTCAGCGCCCGCCTCGGTTGGGGCGATGGCCAAGAGGATGATTCCGCACCCATCGACAATGTGCGCGACAGCCGGGCCGACATTGGCGAAGCCTTCGAGCGCAACGAGATCTCGAGCGCGGTCAACGAGGCCTTGTCTAATTTGCCCGCACATCAGCGCGAAGCATTTGTCTTAAGGCGTTTCCGCGACCTCTCTTATGAGGAAATCGCGGACATTACGCAAGTGCCCGTGGGCACGGCCAAATCCCGGGTTGTTCGCGCCGAACGCGCGCTGCGCCCGCATTTAGAGCGATTCCGCGAGTATCTCTAGCAGCCCCAATGAAACTTTTTTGGGACCGTGAGGGATAAATAGCAATGCATCGCGGAGCTGTCCGGCGCCAAGGGGGTCCGGATGCGATGAGTTGGAATCACAACGAATGCGACGTCGTCTGCCAAAAGAAACCTTGCTGGAGCACGCCGAAGCGCGTGTTGACGGCCAGGCCGTGCAGGCCGCTGTTGCCGCGCGGGTCTCGCGAAACGAGCACGATCTGCGGGAAGTAGAGGCAATGTCCCACTCCCTGCGCGCTGTCGCGGCCTGTCACGACATCGTTCCAACAGCCGCCTCGACAGAACGCCTCTTTCAGGCGGCCCGGCAAGAGCGCATTCGCACGGCTGTCTTGCGGCAACGCAACAGCATGCTGACGCAAACGGCACAGGGATTTGTATCTGCCGCCGCGGTGCTCCTCGTCGCCGGGGTCTGCTTTTATTGGGCATCGCAACCCGGCATGTTGCCCGCGGCGGGAATGGGCGCCGCCCCGCAACAGCGCCTCGCCTTGACCGCCCCGCCCCGCCCCGATGCCATTGAAGATGTCACGCAGGAAATTCAGACCTATGCCAGTGCGCTCCGGCACCGCTCACCTGCAGGCCTCAGCGCTCAGGAATGGGAACAACGGCAGCGGATGGAAGCCATCGAGCAAGAATGGCGCGCCGCCCTGTCCGCCCTAGAGCGTCAGCCCGGCAATCCGCGGGCCCGCGATGTAGTCCGGGCGAATCTTCACCGGACGAAACAGACCTTGCGCGACATCTACGCCAATCAAAGTTATTGATGCGCTGCCCGCCCCGCTGGCATGCCAGCTACGGGCGTCCCGCCTATGCCGCATCGTCATCATCCTTTCGGGTAGCATTAGGCCATGCCGAAAACGATTTCCATCAAGCTCGCGCTGTGCGTATTCGCCGCCGCATTCACATGCATTGACCCTGCGGCCGCTCAGTCCGAGGGCGGCTTCGTCGACACGATTGGCTCGCTGCTCGACACGGTAAAGCGCGTGCTCGATGCGGTCGGCGAGGAGAGCGAAAAGCTTCTCCCCCCGACCACCCCGCCCCTTCAAGACATTCATCAGTTCGACACGGGGGACTTGGACGTCTCGCAACGGCTCTACCAGGACACGTTTCCAGCCGGTCCTGACATGGTCGTCCAAGTGGTCAATGAGTTTGGCGAGGTGCGTGTCGAAAGTTGGGAAGAACCCGTCGTGTCGGTTGAGGCCGATATTCTTGCCGGCGCGGAAACGAAAGAAGTGGCCAGCACGGTAGCCAACGCCATTCGTGTCAACATCGAACAAGCAGAGGGCCGGCTCGGCTTGCGCACGGTGTATCCCGATACCCGTGAATATGGCAACGTTTTATCCGCCGTGAACTACAGCATCCGTGTGCCGTCCGGCATCAGCCTCCTCGTTGAGAACACCTTCGGCGATACATTCATCCGCGGCATCTCCGGCAATACGGCCCTCGATGCGCGGTATGGACTTGTCACCCTCGAGGAAATGGGCGGTGCCGTGAATGCCCGTGCCCGAGGCGATTTCCCCTTCGCGGTGCGCGGCCTGGAGCAAGGCGGCAATTTCGAGTTGTATGGCAGCGCCGCCGAATTTCACGAAGTGCAGGGGGATGTCATTGTCGACGTGGCCATGGGCGAAGCTTCGCTTTACCCGGTCAATGGCCCGGCGTCGGTCACGCTGCGGGGCAGCAGCAGCGAGGTCCACGTATACGTGGATGACCCCTTGCCTGAGCTGGATGCCACGATCATCTATGGCAAGCTCCATAGCGAGGTCGACTTGGAACAGATCTCGCGGCAAAGCGTCGTGCGCGCCCGCAGCCGGACCGGCGCCTCCAACCGCAGCATCGAAGTGTTTACGTCGTTCGACGACGTGCATGTCCATGCCGTTAGCGAAACGGTTGCGCGGAGCGAGGCGGGCGTCAGCGGCTTGCAGGATGTTCAGGGCTTCGTCCAAAAAGCGCGGACCCTCGACACGCCCTTGCCCATCCGCATTGAGGCCTTGCCTGGAAACATTACCGTGCAAGCTTCTTCCGAATCGGAACTGCTGGTCGAAGGCACGCAGTTGCTCCGCATCCGGCGCGGCCAGCCGACCCTGCCCGCCCTGGACGCCCTCGAACTCGAGGTTACGGAAGAGCAGGGGCAACTTGTGATCCGCACCCGCACCGGCGCCGACATGAATGCGTTAGGCGTGCCCTACTACAGAGTCGATCTCGCGCTGGCGTGTCCGCCGGGGAATCCAGTCGCCATTGTATCGGGCGGCGGCCAACACGACATCACTGGGTTGCAGGCGGGACTCTCCATCGAGACAGAGCAGGGCTCCGTGCGCGTCGGCGGCGTACAGGGCGAAGTCAACGTCGTCAACCGCGGAGGCGACGTCACCCTCGTCGAAAGCGGGGGACCCGTTACCGTGAGCGCAAGCGCGGGCACGGTCTTGACGCAAGGTGTTCCGGGCGCACAAACCATCAGCTGCACTGGCGGGCGCGTGATCGTAGAGGCGCCGTTCGGCGGCATTGTCCTCAGGGGAACAGGGGCCGATGCCAAAATCATTGCCCTCGACGGCATCCATGGAGCCTATGACATCCGTCTCGAAGAAGGCGACATTTCACTGCTGCGCCCTGGCGATGCCTATCCGGATTTCCTCGTGACGGTCAACAATGGCGACGTGAATAGCCAGGCCCCCCTTACCGGCAGCATCGAGGGACCGCGCCGGCAATTTCGCGGGCTTAACAGCAACATCGAGCATGAAGTCCGCCTCGAGACCGTTAACGGTAATGTCACCATTGATTAGCCTGCCATGCTTCGAGGACGGCCCTCCACCGTGCTAGAATTAGGCTTGGTTAGATGAAGAACTCCGAGGCCTCTCATGCGCACCGAATTCAATAAATTACTGAAATACCTTCGCAAGAATCAGCCGAATTTCGATGAGGCGCTGATCCGGCGCGCCTACCGCGTCGCCAACGAAGCCCATAAAGATCAAAAGCGTTTGTCCGGGGAACCCTACATCACCCACAGCCTTGGCGTCGCCAGAATCCTCAGCCAACTCAAGATTGACGAGCGTACCTTAGCGGCGGCCGTCTTGCACGATGTCCTTGAAGACACCCCCCTGACCTACCAGGATCTCGAGCGTCAATTCGGAGGGGAAATCGCACACTTGGTCGAAGGCGTCAGCAAGATCAGCGGGCTTCAGTTCTCGTCGCCCACCATGTCCCGGCAAGAGAAGCAGGCCCAGAACCTGCGGAAACTGCTGGTCGCGACGGCCGAGGACATTCGCGTCATTCTGATCAAGCTGGCCGACCGCCTCCACAACATTCGCACCATCGAGCATTTGCCGGAGAAAAAGGTACTGCGCATCTGCCGTGAAACGCTCGACATTTATGCGCCCCTTGCCCACCGCCTCGGCATCGAGCAGTGGAAATGGGAACTCGAAGATCACGCGTTCCATCGTCTTTATCCCGAGGAGTACAAAAAGATCGCCCGCCGCGTCGCGATGAAACGGCGCGAGCGCGAGCGCTTTCTGGCCGCGACCATCCAGTATCTCGAAGAACGCCTGACCGAAGCGGAGGTGGATGCCCGGGTCATCGGCCGCCCCAAGCACCTTTACAGCATTTACGAAAAGATGGTGCGGCAAGGAAAAACCTTTGAACAGGTCATGGATATCCTTGCCCTGCGCATCATTACGCAGACCGTGAGCGGCTGCTACAACGCCCTCGGGGTCATCCATCAGATTTGGACGCCCGTGCCAGGCCGCTTCAAAGACTACGTCGCGATGCCTAAGCAGAACATGTACCAGTCGATTCACACGACGGTCATGCGTGAGACGGGCATGCCCATGGAGGTCCAGATCCGCACAGAGGAAATGGACCGCGTCGCCCGAGACGGCATCGCCGCCCACTGGCATTACAAAGAAGGGTTGCACGACGACAAAGAAGATCGACTCGGGTGGCTCCGCAAGATGTACGACTGGCTCGTGGATGCCCATACGCCTGAAGAACTTCTCGACAGCGTGCGCCGCGATGTCAGCCTTTCGGATGTCTACGTGTTCACGCCCAAGGGCGAGGTGCGCGAGTTGAGCCGCGGAGCTACCGCGCTCGATTTCGCCTATCACATTCATAGTGAAATCGGCAATAACTGCGTCGGCGCAAAAGTGAACGGCCACATCGTACCGCTGCAATACCAGGTACAGAATGGCGACGTGGTTGAAATTCTGACGATGAAGTCGCAGCAGCCGCATTTGGACTGGCTGCAGATCGTGATGACCGGCAAGGCGCGTACGCGCATTCGCCAGAAGCTGCGTGAGATCGGCGAACTCGAGCCCTTGGATGTGCGCATCGAAGTGGAGCCGGGGCTGCCCCGCCAGCCGAGCAGGCCCAAGCCGCGCCCGCAGCACCACATCGACGAAGCCAAGCGTCATCAACTCGTGCGCATAGCAGGCAATAAGGGCATGGAAGTCCAATTCGCCAAATGCTGCAATCCGGTGCCTGGCGACCCGATCGTCGCGTACGCGACCCTCGGAACGGGCATGCGCATCCACCGGGCTGATTGCCGGGTCTTCTCGAAGAGCCACCGCGACCCGGCCCGCGTGTTCCCTGCCAATTGGGCAGGCGACGACCACATGGAGATCGGCATGCGCGTGCCGCTCGGCCAGCGGCCCAACGCGCTCGCCGATGTTACGAATGCCTTGCGCCCCATGAACATCAGCATCACCCGCGCGCAGTACGAGCCCGACTCCGACGGCATGAGCCGCTTCGATTTCGTCTTCGAAACGACCTCGCCCGAGTTGGCCGGCCGCGTCGCGCGCACGCTCGAAACCATCGCGGGCCTCAAAGAAGTAGCCCAGTTGCCCCCGGAGTACATCTATGGCGCGAACAACGGAGACCCAATCGGAACAGTTTCAACTGGTAAGCGAATACGAGCCGCAGGGTGATCAGCCGCAGGCCATCAGCGAACTGACGCAAAACATTGCCGAGGGCATCCCGCATCAAGTATTGCTCGGCGTCACCGGCTCGGGAAAAACCTTCACCATTGCCAATGTGATTGCCCGCCTCAACCGGCCCGCGCTCATCCTGGCGCCCAACAAAACTCTGGCCGCACAGCTCTATGCCGAATTCAAAGATCTGTTTCCCAGCAATGAAGTGCACTACTTCGTCAGCTACTACGACTACTATCAACCCGAGGCTTACGTCCCGCAGTCGGATACGTACATCGAAAAAGAAGCGAGCATCAACGATGAAATCGACAAGCTCCGGCACGCGGCAACCCGGGCCGTTTTAACCCGGCGAGACGTCATCATCGTGGCCAGCGTATCGTGCATCTACGGGATAGGCTCGCCGGAATCTTACAAACAAATGCGCGTCGAATTGGCGGCCGGCGAATTCATCGACCGCGACGACCTCGTCAACGGCCTGATCGCCATGCAGTATCAGCGCAATGACTATGACTTTCACCGCGGCGTCTTCCGCGTGCGCGGCGATACCATCGACATTTTCCCCGCCTATGAGAGCGACAGCGCGATTCGGGTCGAATTGTTCGGCGATGAAATCGAAAGCGTGTCGGCCATCGATCCTCTGCGCGGCGCCGTGACGGGCAAGTTCCGCCGCATCTCGGTCTTTCCCGGCTCGCACTACGCCACGACCAAAGAAGTGCAGCAACGCGCGGTCCTCACCATCAAGCACGAGTTGGAAGAACGCCTCAAAGAGTTGGAATCCGAGAAGCGCTTGTTGGAGGCCGCGAGGCTGAAGCAGCGCACCGAATACGACCTCGAGATGATCGCGGAGATGGGCTTCTGCAATGGCATCGAGAATTACTCGCGCCACCTCGATGGGCGGATGCCCGGCGAACCACCCTTTACCCTGCTCAACTATTTCCCCGATGATTTCCTGATGGTCATCGACGAAAGCCACCTGGCCGTTTCGCAGGTGGATGGGATGTATAAAGGCGACCGCGCCCGCAAGGACAAGCTCATTGACTTCGGCTGGCGGCTGCCATGCGCACGCGATAACCGCCCGCTGAAGTTTCACGAGTTCGAAGAGCGCGTCAAGCAGTGCATCTACGTGAGCGCTACGCCCGCCGCCTATGAACTCGAGAAAAGCGGCGGACTGCTGGTCGAGCAAGTGGTGCGGCCGACCGGCCTCATCGACCCGCCGATCGAGATTCGCCCGGCAAGCGACCAGGTCGACAATCTCATCGACGAGATCCGCGGCTGCGTAGAACGAAGCGAGCGCGTCCTCGTCACGACGCTTACGAAGCGTATGGCCGAAGACCTGACGGACTACCTCCGCGAACTGAAAATCAAGGTTCGCTACATGCACAGCGATGTCGATACGCTCGAGCGCATCGAGATTGTCCGGGCCCTGCGCGCGGGTGAATACGACGTACTTGTCGGCATCAACCTATTGCGAGAAGGGCTCGACATCCCCGAGGTTTCGCTAGTGGCGATCTTGGATGCCGACAAGGAAGGCTACCTGCGAAGCGAGACCAGCCTCATTCAGACCTGCGGCCGCGCCGCACGCAACGTCAATGGCCGGGTCATCATGTACGCGGACACCGAAACGGGCAGCATGAAGGCAGCCATTGGCGAAATGGAACGCCGCCGTGCCAAGCAGCTCGAGTACAACAAGCAACACAACATCACGCCCCGGAGCATCAAGAAGAAACTCGGCAGCGTTTTTGACAGCATTTACGAACGTGACTATGTCACCGTGCCCATCGCCGCAGAGCAGGCCGACGAATACCTCTCCCCCATGAATCTCAAAAAGACCATTAAGGATCTCAAGAAGAAGATGAAGCAGGCCGCGGACAAGATGGAGTTTGAAAAGGCCGCCGAGTTGCGGGACCGCCTCCGCAACTTGGAAGCGCGCGAAATTGAGGAGGGCGTTTAGCGCTCACGCCTTGCGGAGCAACACATCCGCAGTGAGCAGGGCCCGTTGTGCAACGCGCTTCAAGCCGGGCCGGGACGCCGCGCGCTGCAAGCCCCGGGCTATCCATCGCCGCATCGCCCCCCGGCGGCGCGAGCCTGCATCCGGCGCCATCGGACGCCCAATCAACGCCGAGACGTCTTCCCACATTTCCTGGTAGGCATACCCGTAGCCGGTACAGTCTGCTTCACAGAAGGCGGACACCGCCTCGTTAATCTCGCGCCGCACATCGGCCTTTGCGGCCAGTGCTTGCGTCGCTGCGCGGCGCCGGTTTTTCGCACGTGCGATCGCCTCGCGCAGCGTCTGCGAGCGCTCGAGCCTTTGGCCAATATGCTGACTGATTGCGTCGAAGGTCTCAGCAGGCTCGGCAAGCAGATCGGGGTAACGCACTTCGAGGGCTGGCACGGGCCTCGCCCGCAGAAACCAGGCCACCGCCCGGATGTCCCGCCGCCAGCGCACCGCCTGCCGTTTAATCAGGGGCGTGAAGTGTTGCTCGCCGCCTCGGACCGTATCGTACAGCCCATATACAGGGTTGCGGGTGACCACGATGTAGCACGCATCTGGAAGGACGCGTGCAATGAGCGGCAGCAAGGCAGCATACGAACCATCGGTATCGGCGACGCGGGTGTCGCTCGCCCCGTAGAGCCGGCAGGCATACGCACGGCATGCCGTTACGTAATCGTCCTCGCCCTCCGGAAGCTTCGAGACAAAGAGGCGTTGGGCCTCTGCCGCGAGAATATGGTCGTAGGCCGCATGATGAACTTTGCGCCAATAGCCCAGGTGAAGAAGCGGGGCCAGCAACCCGGGCGGATCGGCAACAGCGAAACCGCTCTCACGAAAGGCCCCGAGCAGGAGAGTTCCTCTCTCTCCCGGCGGTAGAACGAGCACGATGGGCTGGTGCTGCATGCGCATGAAAATCCCCCGAAACAAGGCCTCAAGTCTATCGAATGCCTCCCCTCTCGTGCCCGCTTGACGTTAGCCGGTTTGGGAGCGCCTCTGATAGACTCTCGGCATGACATGCGTACACCCTGACAACCAGCGCCCGCAGCGGCTCGCGTTCATGCTCCCCTTCGTGCTCTTGTCAGCCGTGATCCTGAGCCAGCTTGCTTTTGCCCAGCAATCCGTCTTGCGGCGCGCGGTGGATCCGCGGACGGACGAGGAAATCGAAGAGGCGAAAGAAGTCGTCGAGCAGTTGCGCGAAGCCATCGAAGAGCTGCCGCTCGAAGAACTCCCCGAGGTGCAGGCGGCCATTCCCAAAACACGGAAGCTCGTGTCGCAGTTGATGCTTGTGACCTTGCAAGGCACGAGCGCCCCATCGTCCCTAGATCGCGAACTGCTCGTCAAGTACCCGCCCGGCGGCGTCATCGTGCCAACCATTTCACGGCCCACTACGGGTTGGGATTACATCAAGGTGCTCAAGGGCCTTGAAAAGCAATACATGGCCGACGTGGGCTTGCTCATTGGCACGGACCTTTTCAGTCTTCCGCGCAGAGATAAGGTGCACCGCAGCTTCTTCGTGCAGATGCCTTCCTTGCTTGCGGTGAGCGCGGCACACGACGACGCCATCACCAAACAATACGCTGGACTACTCGCCGACCAACTGCTGGC
>CAZLBS010000086.1:0-2107 GCA_964557505.1 uncultured Nitrospiraceae bacterium
GTGGCATCGGTGCTCGTGGGCGGCAGCGATATCGCGATTGTCGAAGGCGCGTCGACCCTCGAGTTCGATACGCGCGTGCCGCTCGACCCCGGGCCGAACGACGTGCCTGTCGTAGCGACCGATGCGCAAGACCGCCGCACGGAAGAACCCATTTCCATCGAAGCCGACTACCCCATCATCGACAGTCAAGAATCCAAATTGCCCGTCGCCGCATTGCCCTTCGTGGTCAATCCGAATGAGGACGGCGCCGGCGAACACAATGTCGAAATGATGACCACGCTGATGGACGCCCTGAACGATCTCCAGCGCTTCAACGTGCTGGACCGGATGATGCTTGACGAAGTGCTGACCGAAAACCAGATTGCGCTGTCGGGTCTTGCCGATGAAAACGCGCTGTATCAAACGGGCCGCATCTTGCCGGTCCAAGTGTTCATGTATGGACAGGCCTTCGAGCGGGACGACGGCGGGCTGGAACTCAAAATCCCCGTCGTGAATGCGGAAACCAGCGCCATCATCACCATCGCCGACCAATACATCAGCAATCGAGCAGACCGCGATGCCGTCATCGAAGGCTTCAACGCGCTCGGGCAACAGATCGAAGCGATGTTTCCACGGGTCACCGGCGAAATTTTGCTGGCACAAGGAACGACCTTAGCCACGGACTACACCGAAGCCGACGGCGTCCGGACCGATGCCTACGTCCTCGTCCTGCAGGACAACAACGACGGGCTCGTTGACCCCGATACCGGGGAAGTCATCATCGACTCGACATACGGCATTTTTGCTCGCGCGCGCATTACGCAAGTAACAGGCTCCGCCTCTCGGGCGCAGCTATTAGAGGACACCGCCGTTGAAAAAGGGATGCCGACAATTCTGTGGTAGGGCCCTCTTCGCGGCCTGCTTCGCGCTTGCGGCCGCGGCGCCTGCCATGGCGCAGGACGTCATTACCACCTCGCCCAACAAAGTGGGTTCGGGAGCGCGCGCCCTCGGCATGGGCAGCGCGTTCATTGCCATCGCCGACGACGCCACCGCCGCATCCTGGAACCCCGGCGGACTGACCCAGCTCGAACGGCCGGAAATCTCCTTCGTGTATTCCTTCGCCTGGGCAAGCGAGGAATTCCGCTCGCTGACCAATCCAGAAATCGACGGAACCTATGACGTCAACTTCGACAAAATCAACTATGCCAGCGTTGCCTACCCCTTGCCCTTCACGCTCCGGGGCCGCAACATGGTCGTCAGCCTGAACTATCAGCGCCAATTCGATTTCGCCCGCCGCCTCGACGTGCGCTTCAATGACTTCACGGCGCTCTCGCTAGGCCAGGGCGTCACCGGCCTGTTTCGCAGCTTCGACATCAACTATTCCGCCGATGGCGGGCTCAGTACGCTTACGCCCGCCGCGGCCATCGAGTTGACCGATCGCTTCAGCATCGGCGTGGCATGGAACATCTGGGATCACAATCTCGTCCCCAATAACGAATGGAAGATTCGCAATCAATTCCGGCTTCGCTCGAGCTTCGGCGGCGGGCGGCCAACCATTACTTTGGGCGCCCTCGAAGAAAGCTACGACGAGTTCGAGGGGCACAACTTCACCTTCGGCGCCATGTGGCGTCCCACCGAACGCCTCAAGTTTGGCGCCGTGTACAACACCAAGTTTGGCGCCGATGTGAACTACACGCGCCGCTTTTCCACCTTCGGCCAAGGCAACAGCCTCAGCGTCATCGAGGAAGAGCGCGAAATCGAATGGCCGAGTTCGCTGGGGCTGGGCGCTGCCTACCGCTTTCTCGACGACAAGATGACCATCTCGTTCGATTGGACCCGAACCTGGTGGGATCAATACGTCGAGATCCGCGGACGCGTATCGGGCCTGCCGTCCCTCCCGAACTTTGCCCTGCGCGAATCGCCCATTACCGGCCTGCCGAAGGCGTTCAGCCCGCACAAACCCACCGACACCCTCCGGCTCGGCATGGAATACGTGTTCGTCAACGAGGACCGTCCAGTTCAGAGTTATCTGCCCAGCTTGCGTGCTGGCTTGTTTTATGACCCCGAACCCTCGGGCGGCGGCGAATTCAGCGCTGTTCCGCAGAGCACCATGGCCCCCATTCCCCGC
>CAZLBS010000086.1:2117-2846 GCA_964557505.1 uncultured Nitrospiraceae bacterium
GCGGGGCGACGGCGAACCTGAAGATTACTACGGCGTTGCGCTCGGAGCCGGCGTACTCATTAAAAACCGCGTCAATCTCGACGCCGCCTATCAATACCGCTGGGGCCGCGGCGTGCGCACCGATACCTTCGGCCTATATGAAACTGATGCCGACGTCGACCAGCATACCCTGTACTTGTCGACCGTTATCTATTTTTAAAACGATAGATCGACCACCGCATTGACCGTCTTGCCCTCGCGCAGCAAGGTCACTTCCCAGCGGTTGCTCTTGGCTTCCTCGAGCTGCTTGCCGATGGCCATGAGTTGCTCAAGCCCGGGCGAATCCAATGTGAGGCCGTTCACCTCGATAACGGTATCGCCGCTGCGCAATCCGAGGATGCGGCCTAAGCGGAAGGCGCCGATATTGTTTCCCTTCACGCCCCATGTACCCGCCTCTAGCTGAACGAACTCGATATCCAGTTGCCCGAGCTGATGCACGCTTTCGCGGTAGGCCCCCAAGATCCCGTTCCGCCAGAGATGCAAATACACAACGTTGCCCTCGCCGTCGACCTCGCGCTCCAGAATGATCGGCATCTTCCCCAGCATCAGCTTCAGTGGAAGGCGCTCGCGTGGGGGCATTAAGCCAGTGCTCACCATGCCGGGCACGGCGCCGCCGTCTGGCGTCTGAACATAAGCCCGCGCGCCGCGGATGGCGTCATACAGGGATAGGTCATCCTCTCGACCTTTAAA
>CAZLBS010000086.1:2856-9840 GCA_964557505.1 uncultured Nitrospiraceae bacterium
GGATGGCGTCATCGCTTCCATCGAGCCAAATCGCGATCGTGTTTACGCCGGCCTTGCCGCGAAACGGTTGTATGTACTCTTGCTCGCGGGGCGACATAAGTGAATTCGCTTCGGTGGCGGGCTCGCCATTGATGAAGACGTTGCCTCTCGGGCGGACGCGTGCAAGCAGCCGAAGGTGCCGCTCCTCAGGCAATTCAAACCACGAGACCAAGAAGAACTGCCCCCTCCAGAATTCATCCACATCGAAGTACCAGCGCATGTCATGGGTGCCATCCGGGCGGCCGTAGGATATCTCGTACCACTCCGACGGGTGCGCGGGGTGCATCGGCTCAGAAAAATCGTACGCCGGCGCCATTGCTTCTTGCGTAAACATCCTTGGGGCCGGCGCCCCCAGGGCATCGGGAATGCTCGCCGCCCGCCACTCCAGCAATGCGCCCGGCTCTTTCATCCAGATGAGGTAAGGGTCATAGGGTACCGTTGCCGAGATGTCGCGATCATGATGTGCGAGCACTTCTTCGTAGGCATTGATGATCAACCAGGCAGGCTCTTCTTTGATCGAAAAGCGATCGACGATATCGCCTTCCTGGCGTGTATCGATCATCAGCGGGATATAGTGTGTTTCGATGATCTCTGCAACATCCGGCCGGCTGAGCAGTTCGTCTTCGAGCGCCCGGCTTCGAATCGAAGCCGAACTGTGCGCCGCCAGAAAGATGAAGCGGCCTTCCTCGCGGGCACGCGCCAGCGCGTTCGCGTAGTCCTCTTCCCAGGCAATCGAGCGCCAGCCATCCTCGGGCGGATTCAACATGGCTTCGAACCGCCCCATGCGCGCGCGGTGTTCGGGCCCGGCGACTTGCTTCGCCTCGTCGGCAAATTCGCGGACGCGGTCGAACTCGCCGGACCACGTCTTGTTGATCGCCGGCTCCGTCACTGATAGCGCTGTGTCGAAGTCGCCCTCCTTGCCCCGCCTGAGATATGACGCCGCAATCTCGTACCAAGTTCCTACGTGCGGTTGCCAGTTAGAGCCGATGCTCTCGACAATAGTCTCATATTCGCCTAGCTGTAGCAGAGCGGCGAGCCGGAATCGCGAATTCTCGAACTTTTCTGGCGTCAAGGCGATCACCGCATGTGGAAACTGTCCCCACTCGCTGCTCCATCGGTTGAGCAGCGATGTCAAGGCATACCCTTCCGAATATGCGCGCTTCAGTTCGTCCGCGATCCAATCCGCCAGCGCCTCATTGCGCCGCACCGCCTCCTCTTCCAGCAGCCCAGCCAGATAGACCGCATAGGCATAATTGGCGGGCGCTTTGGGCTCTTGCAGGCCGGACTCGCTCAGCAGCCGCAGGGAGGCCTTTGGCCATACGGCCGAGGCCCGGCCAAGCGGATTCAACCCTGCCGCCGGATGGCGCTCCTGTGCTGCCGCCAAGGCGGCGCGGTTGTCTGCCAAATGTTGCCGGCCAGAACGCGTCGCCGTCTGCGGGTGCATTCGTTTCAGGGTCGCTATCCGCTCGTCCAGCGGGGCGCTGCTGGTCTCCGGAAGGGCCGCATCTCTCCACGGAAAGGCATGCAAGATGACCGCCCCCCCGCCGTCGCTTGCGGCTGCAAGCCGGTTGCCTCCGCGGCAAAACGCAAGAGCCCGTATGGGCCCGCTCAAGGCTGGGAGCGGCAACACCTGACGCGGCGACGCTTCGACCGTCCACATGCGGACGTCGCCATCCGCACACCCGGTGGCCAGCCGTTCACCGTCCGGATGGAAGGCCAGCGCCTGCACGTCCGCGCCATGCGCTTCGAAGGTGATGGGTTCACCCTCGTCTTCAAAGTTCAGCAAGTAACATATGCCGCCATCACCCGCGACCGCGACCCATCCCCCCGACGGTGCGGCCGCGATGGCCGCTTGATGGTTCTTGCGGATGCCGCCAATCAGGGCGGAGTCCGAGAGTTTGCCCGTTGCCAGGTCGAAGCAAACGACAATCTCATGCTGCGCCAAGTAGAGCCGCTCGTTGTTGGGCCCGAAAGCCAGCAATCCGAGATGGCTCGTCCAATCTGCTTCACCCACCTGTACGTCAAGGGTACGTTGCACCTCGCCACGCCCAAGCTCGACGATGTCGATGCGGTACCCGAAACCTTCGGGCAGAGGCGCGGCGATGGCTGCCAGCCGATCATCCGCGGAGAACGCGAACGGCAGTTGGGCATAATGGTGGCCGGCCCGCGAGAGCACAGTGGCGCCATCTGCGGCACGCATAATGTCGAGTCCGTTGCGGTACCGCCAGACCGCATACCCGCCGCCGGGCGACAGCAACGGCCGGTGCACGTCCGCATCTGGCGGCGGTACCAGCAATTGCTCCAATTGATCGCCGCGGTTCGAGCAGAACGAGGCCACGCTGCCATCCAGACCGAGGAGCGCCAGGCCGCCTTCGTTTGCGTAGCACAGAGACGCGGAGGCATACCTGCCTGGAATGGAGACAAGCGAACCGGGCGCATCGAGCGCCCACCACCGCACCTCGCTGCGATCGGCGGTGACCAACTCCTTCCCATGCGGACCAAGGCGAAGGAAGGTGACCGGGCGGCTGTGGCCACGCAAAATGCGCAGCGGTGCGTCAGGCTCGCTGGCACGCCATACTGCGGCCGTGTGATCCGCAAAGCCCGCCGCGGCAAGGTCTCCGGCGGCATTGGTGGCGATGCTCGTGGTGGCACGGCCATGCGCAGGAAAAGTCGCCACAGGCTCTTGCAACTGGCGCTGCAGCGCTGCCGCCAAGGACTCCCGATCATTCATGCCGGCCCCTAACGCGGGCATGTCGAAGAGGTGCAACCGTCCCCGGCTGGCCGATACCAGAAGGCGGCCGCTGTCGCCCGAAAAGGCGATGTGCGTGACGCCCTGCAGATCTGCCGTGCCGCTCGCAGCGACCCCATCTTCGCGGATCAGCGTGCATTCAAGACGGCCATCGGCGAGGGCATAGGCAAGCCAGCGCCCATCCGGCGAGAGCGCCACAGGCGTATCCGACAACCCGCCGCGTTCCCAAAGAAGCGTATCCTCGCGAGGCTTCCATAGATGGACCGTAAACTGCCGGCCAGCCACCGCTAGCGTATCCGCCATTACCACAAACGCATGGGCGCCGCCCGGCGCCAATCCCGCCTGCGCCACGAAATGCTCGAATTGCCGCCCGGCTATCATGTGGAGACTCTCTGTGTCATACACCGACACGCCCCGTTCGTCCTCGAACGCACTCACGATATACCGGTTGCAAGGGCTCAACACGGGGGACCAAAGAAACGACACGTTGACCTGGCCCCCTGGGGGATTTGTGAGCTCCTGCGCATGAGGAGTCAAACTCAATTTGTGAAAGTCATAGCCCCGCACCACTAAGCCCCGGTCTTCGCCCCGGGCCAAAACCGCTGCCTTCACCGGAAAGCTATCCGACGAATAGCTGAAGAGCACGGCGTTTATATCCGGATCAAACACGTCAAGCGCCATGGGGGCGCGCTCTTCTTGATAGACCAGAAGCCTGCGTGCCGCCATGTCCACATCAAAGGGTTGGCCCGCGATGCCCGTTGGCGCATCTTTCAGCGGCCAGGACCACCAATCTTCATTGCACTGCGCCTGCTGCCAGCCCCATTCCCAAAAACGGTGTTCCGCCGGGGCTTCCGCCAGCAGCTGGCGTGCACGCGCGAAAGAGCCCTGCTCGATGTGCGAATGCGCAAGGTTGATGTTGGAAAAGTACAGGTCGCGCGTTGCCGCTTCCTCGGCCAACAAGGCGCTCGCCTCGGCCTCTTGCGCCCGCCCCCGGGCTTCCCGCTCCAGCCGCGCGGCCTGCTCGGCCGCCGACTGCGCGTGCAGGGCTGCATCGCGCTCTTGCATGAGCCGCAAGTTAAACCCGCCAATCGCCACCGCCAACAAGAGCACCGCCGCGCATGCGGTCAGTACGCTTACCTGGTTCCGGCGAATGAACCGGCGCACACGCTCGGATGTCGTGTAGTTGTACGCCCGCACCACCGCGCCCGATTCGAAACTCTGGACATCCTCGGCCAGTTCTTTGGCACTCGCGTAACGGGCGTATTGCTCTTTTGCCATGGCCCGCTGACAGATTGCCGCCAGTTCAGGTGGAACCAAGCGCTCCCGCGCCGCCGCGGGCTGCGGCTCTTCATACACTACCTTGTGAAGCAAGCGCGGAATGTCGTCATCGCTGAATGGCGGCTCCCCCGTAAGGATTTCGTACAGGACGACGCCCAGCGCGTAAATGTCGGAGCGCTCGTTGATCTGCTCGAGATGCCCCAGCGCTTGCTCCGGCGGCATATAAACCGGCGTTCCGATGGCCTGACCATAAATCGTGCGGCCGCTTTCCGAGTGTGAAAGGACAATCGAGCGTTCGCTGACGGCATCTTCCTCGCCACGCTGCTTCGCCAAGCCCCAATCAATCACCACCGTTTCACCGTATTCGCCAAGCATGATGTTCGAGGGCTTAATGTCCCGGTGGATCACCCCCCGCGAATGGGCAAATGCAATGGCCTGGCACAAGTCGATGTAGTGCGGAAGGAGGGTAAGCCGCTCTGCCAAGCTTCCCGCCTCGCGGATGGCTTCCTTGAGGCTCCGCCCCCGCACGAGCTTCATGGCGTAAAACGGCAGGCCATCCGCACGCCGGCCGATTTCATACACCGGCACGATCGCCGGATGCTCCAGCTGCCCCGTAATGCGGGCCTCCTGCAGGAACCGCGCCAACGCTACCGTGGTCGCCTGGTCGGGCTGCGTCGGCAATTCCGACCCCTCGGGCCCCGTGCCCTTTAAGATCAATTCCTTCAGGGCCACGTCGCGCCGCAAGTAGTCGTCATGCGCCAGGAGCACCCGCCCCATCCCGCCAACCGCGTAGAGCCGTTCGTTCGAATAGCGCCCGTGCTGAATAGGCAGCGTGCCGATATCGCTGAGGCCGTGTTCAAGCGGGAGGTCGCCAGGGCGCGTCTCGTCAGGAAGGGCGGCATTGGCAAACTGCGTCACCGCATAGTCGGCGCGAGACATCGGGCGCGGCGTGGGGCCCTCATCGAACCGGGCGGCTTCAAGGCCGGCGGAAGAAATATCAAACGCTTGGATGCCCGAGGCCATTTGCTCCAAGAGCTGGCCCGCCGTCGTGTCGATCAGTCCGTGCTGAGACAATGACTCAACGAGCGACTCTGCCCCATTGCCGCCGTTCGCCCCGCGAATCCGGGCTAAATCGGCCTCGCTGCACAACCCAAGTTGCACGACGAGACGCGCAATTACGGAATCTTTGTTCATCGCGTCAGACGTACCCCAGTTTGCCAGGAGCACTTGCCGCTTCCTGCTAGCAAGCGTTGCAGCTATCTACTACCCCGATAGACGCGTTTGCAGCCATCATGTTGCTTTTAGGGTACGCCATGTTGCCATCCGGTACAAGCCCAAATTCTCCGCCGCGGCCCAAGCGCGCCCACATTCAACGGGTCGATGTGGAAGGTCTCGCCGGCGCGCGCCCGCCTATCCCGCGGCGCCGCAAGCCGCCAGCCCGGCACGAGGACCCCGGGCTGGCGTTTCCCATTTTGCCTGCCCTCGGCTACACTAGAGGTCCGGGCTGGCGCACTGGCTGCAATGCGCTGCCCTTCCGCTCATCAGGATTGCTGCGCAACACAACCCATGGCCGACACCGAGCAACAGCCGCCATCCGGTTCCTTTGCCTCGCGCCTCGTGAAGCGTGCGCGCACACTCGCGCTATATGTCCTGCTTTATGCCGCTGTGCCCGTTGCCTTGCTCGGGCTCGCCGAAGGCGTCCTTCGCCTCATGGGGTCTGGCAAATCGCTCGCCTATCTCGTCCCCATGGAAATCAATGGCGAGACGTACCTCCGCCCGAACAAGGCTTTTTATCAGCAATTCATCACCATCCCTATCGACTGGATGGTCGAATGGGATGACACGGATTTTCTGGTGAAACAGGAAAAGCCCGAGGACGTTTGCCGCGTGGTGATGTTCGGGGCCAGCGCGCTCTACGGCGGGCCGCATGGCGCCGCCCATTTCCTCGAGCTGATGCTGCAGGAGCGCTATCCCGGCGTCACCTTCGAAGTCATCAATACCGCCGTTCCAGGCTTGAACTCCAATGTCATGCGGGCGGTGGCCAATGCCTGCGCCGCGCTTGATCCGGACGTGTATCTCATCTATCTCGGCAACAACGAATTTGCCGGACCCTACGGGCCGCATACCGTTTTCGGCGCAAACCCCTTGCTCAATAGCGCTGCCGCGATCCGCTGGCACATCTGGTTGGGCAACTTGCGCCTCCTCCAACTGCTTCAACGGGGCAACCAAGAACTCTGGCTGCGCCCCGTCGAGAGCAATTACCTTCGCCGCCCCTTCGAGGAATACATTCCGCTTGTCCACAAGAATTACTACGCCAACCTCACGGCGATGTGCCGGGCAGGCCTCGAGGCCGGCGCGGAAGTCATGCTCTGCACCATCGCCCGAAACTGGCGCTACGGCCAGCTCAGCCAGCCGCCGCCCGAGGATCCAAACCGAGAAGAGACCGACTGGTTTTTCGCCATCAACAGCGTCGTGCTGAGAGCCGGAGAGGCTTATCGGCATGCAGGCGTGCACCTTACCGACACCGATGTGCGCCTTCTCGAGAAAGCGCGCCCCAACGTGCCCGGGTACGATTGGTATTGGGATAATATGCACTTCACCTTCGAAGGCAATTACCATTTCGCGATGGTGTTGATGGAAGACTTGGCAACGCTGCTCCCGGAATGGGTACAAGACCGCGAACGCCCGAATTGGGAGCCCATGCCGCTCGCCGAATGCGAAGCCTGGCTGGGCGTAAACGAAGCCCGGCACATCGACCGAATGCGCACCATGCTGCGCGATTCAATTTTTGTCATCGATGAATCACGCCAATACTGGCAAGCGCAATTGGCCGCGCGGGAGCAAACGTTCACGGGCAACATACAAGCGGCCTGCCGCGAGGCCATGGCCGAAGCACTCGAGCGGCGCCCCGCGTACTA
>CAZLBS010000087.1:0-9799 GCA_964557505.1 uncultured Nitrospiraceae bacterium
GATGCCCATTGTGCCCCGCACCGTGTACGACCAAGTCCATCTGGCAGGGGGGGCGATGCCGTGGCATCAAGTCACGGTCAGCGTCGAGGTCAGCGGGCGCGTTGTCGAGCTGCCGGCCGATGAGGGCGACCGCGTGACGGCTGGCGATGTCTTGGCCCGGATCGATACAGAAACGCTGCAAGCCCAACTCGACGAGATCGAGGCGCAGTTGCGCCTGGCGGAACAAGAGTATGAGCGCGTCAAGAGCTTGAGCGAACGCGGCGCGGGCACCGCGCAGAATCTCGACCAGGCGGCTGCCGAACGCGCGGTCTTGCGCTCATCGCTGCGCCGCATGGCGATCATGCTCGAGAAAAGCACCATCACCGCGCCGGTCGACGGCGTCATCGACCGCTTGCATATCGAGCAGGACGAGTTCATCGACATGGGCCGCCCGCTTGCGGACATCGTTCAGGTCGACCGTCTCAAGGTCGTGTTTGGCGTGCCTGAGTTGGACGTTCCATTCTTGTCCGAGGGCGATGCCGTCGACATTCGCTTCGATGCTTTGCCGGGCGAGGTGATCGCGGGGCGCATCCATGAAATCGCAACTACGGCCGCTCCGGAAACCCGCACCTTCACGACCCAAGTTGCTGTCGACAATGCGGAAGGCAAGGCCAGAGCAGGCATGATCGCCCGCGCCTCGTTTACCAAGCAGACCTTTGATGACGCCATTTTGGTCCCGATGTTTGCTGTCATCCCATTGGATACCCGGCGCATTGTATTTGTCGAGTCCGATGGCATTGCCGTGCCGCGGGAAGTCGAAATCGGGCTGATTCAAGGCGCCAATGTCCAAATCACCGCAGGGCTACAGGAGGGCGATCGCCTTATTGTCAGCGGGCAGCGAGACGTGCGGCCCGGAAGCGGCGTCGCCATTCAGCAGGAACTCACCCTTGAAGAGGCAGGACAAGGCCGCCTGCGTGCTTCTGTCGAACCATGAAAATTACAGAAATCGCCATTGACCGCGGCACGACCGTTTTGGTCTTGCTGATTCTCATTATCATCGCGGGCGTGTACAGCTACCAGTCGCTGCCGCGGGAATCGAACCCCGAGATCATCGTGCCGTTCGTCAGCGTAGTCACCACGTACGAGGGGGTGTCCCCGGCGGATATGGAAACGCTGGTGACGATGCCCATCGAGCGGAAGCTGACGGGGCTTGACGATCTCAAGCAAATCCGCTCGGAAAGCGTCGAGGGCGTCTCGAGCATCGTCATCGAGTTCATGGCCGACGGCGATATCGACGACGCGATTCAGCAGGTGCGCGACAAGGTGGACCTCGCGAAGCCGGACATTCCCGCTGAAGCCGACGACCCCATCATTAGCGAGGTCAATCTCGGGGAATTGCCCATCATGTTCTTGAGCCTGTCGGGGCCAATTGGGCTGGCTGCGCTCACAGAAATCGCGGAGGATCTTGCAGAGGATATCGAGACCGTCCCGGGCGTGCTGGATGCCAACGTCATTGGCGACCTGGAGCGCGAGATTCAGCTCATCGCCGATCCCGCCCGCGTGGCCACCTACAACATTCCCCTCATTCAACTTGTTGAGATCATCCAGCAGGAAAACGTCAACACGCCAAGCGGATCGATGGATCTCGGGGAAGCCAAGTATTCGATGCGCGTGCCGGGGGAATTCCAAACCGTCGGCGACATGACCGGGCTGGTCGCCAAGCAAGGGCCTGACGGCGCGGTGTACATGCGCGACATCGGCGAGGTGCGCGACGGCTTCAAAGAGCAGACGAGCAAGTCGCGGCTCGACGGCAACCCCAACATTACGATTACGGTCTCGAAGCGGTCGGGCGAAAACATCGTCGAAATGGCCGCGCAGGTCCGTGAGATTCTGAACCGCTACCGGGCCGAGCTGCCAGATGAAATCAGCCTGGTGGCCACCTACGACGAGTCCGACACCGTGCGCGACATGGTTATGGAACTCGAGAGCAGCATCTTGACCGGGCTCATTCTGGTGGTGGTTGTCATCTTTGTCTTTATGGGCCTGGCGAATGCGTTCTTCGTCGCGTTGGCGATTCCCCTCTCCATGCTGATTGTCTTTACCGTGCTCTATGCATCGGGCATTACGCTCAACATGGTGGTGCTGTTCAGCCTGACGCTGGCGCTGGGCATGCTGGTCGACAATGGGATCGTGGTGGTTGAGAACATCTACCGCTATGTCGAGACGGGCATGAACCGCGTCGAGGCCGCCAAGAAGGGCGCCGCGGAAGTGGCGTTGCCTATCACCGCTTCCACCATCACCACGGTCGCCGCGTTCTCCCCGATGCTGTTTTGGCCGGGCATATGGGGCGGCTTCATGGGCTACCTGCCGAAGACGGTCATTGCCTCGTTGCTGGCGTCCCTCTTCGTGGGGCTGATCGTCAATCCAACGCTGGCCAGCCGCTTCATGGGCGCCAGCAAGAAAACCCCCAAGGATGCCCCGCCCCGCAGCATCGGCCCCGAAGAAGCGGTCCCGCAGAACCGCATCGTCAAGATGTATGCCAGGTTCTTGCACCTCGCGTTGCATTGGCGCATCGTTACGGTGACCGCTGCTGTGATGATTCTGGTGACCGTCATACAAGTATTTATGGCCGCGGGGCAGGTGCGGCAGCCAGACGGCACGACCAAGTTTGAAGAAAGCCAGGTCATGGAATTCGTGCCGGAAGTCGAGCCATATCAAGCCAAAGTGAACATCAAGCTGCCTCCCGGTTCCAACCTCGAAACCTCGGACGACTATGTGCGCCGTGTCGAAGAGCGCTTGCAGCCCGTAACGGAAGACATCGAGTATCTCATCAGCAATGTCGGATCGCAGGGAGCGACCATCTTTTTTGGCGGCAGCGAAGACATGGCGAATGAGAGCGTGGTCACGCTCGATTTCCCGCGCTTAGCCGATGCGGAAGTCTTGCCGAGCAAGATCGTCGAGGAGATCCGCGGCGACTTCGCGGACATCGCCGGGGCTGAAATCCGCGTCGAGAAAGAGGACAATAGCGGTCCGCCGACGGATCCCCCCGTCAACGTTGAAATAAGCGGCGACGACTATGAAGTGCTGGCATCGATCTCCGAAGAGGTGATGCGGCGTATAAAAGATGTCGAGGGGCTCGTCGACCTCAGGAGCGATTACGACGTTGGCCGGCCGGAGGTTCAGGTTGTCGTTGATCGCCAAGAAGCATACGAGTTAGGACTCAGCACGGCATACATCGGCACGGCCGTCAAGACTGCCGTCAACGGGATTATCGCCGGAAAATACCGTGACGGCGAAGACGAGTACGACGTGGTTCTCAAGTACCCTGACTATTTCAGGGAAGACTTGACGAACCTTGAAGACATGTACATTACGAATCCACGCGGCGAACCGATACCTTTCAGTGCGGTCGCGCGCCTTGAGGAAGGGCAAGGGCTAGGGGCCATCACGCGCATCGACCGCAAGCGGACGATCACCGTCTCTGCCGACGTCGAGGGGCGAACCGGCCAACAGGTCCTCGGGGATGTGCAGAACATCCTTGCGGATTACCCTCTGCCAAGCGGGTATACCTTCGCCTATACGGGTGAAAATGAAGACACCGAGGAGACGCAAGAGTTTCTCGGACAAGCATTCGTGGTCGCTCTATTCTTGATTGCCCTGGTGCTCATCACCCAATTCAATTCGATCTTGCAGCCGCTCATCATCATGTCGAGCGTGATTCTGTCGCTGGCCGGGGTGTTTCTCGGCCTGACCCTTTTCAACATGCCGTTCGGCGTCTTGATGACCGGCATCGGTTGCATCAGCCTGGCAGGCGTCGTCGTCAACAATGCCATTGTGTTGATCGACTTCATCAATCAATTGCGTGCGCGCGGACTCGATGTCGAGACGGCCATCGTGAACGCGGCCATGATTCGCTTTCGTCCCGTCATGCTCACCGCCGTGACGACAATTCTGGGCCTCATCCCAATGGCCTCGGGCATCAGCTTCAACTTCCGGACCTTCGAGTTTATCGTTGGCGGCGAGTCGAGTCAGTGGTGGGGCAGCATGGCCATCGCGGTCATCTTCGGCCTGGCCTTCGCGACTGTGCTGACGCTGGTCGTCGTGCCGACGTTGTACAGCATCATGGCCAGCGCGAGCATGCTCATGGCGCGCCGCGAGCCTCAGGCTGCACCGGCCGAGCCCGCGCCCGCGAAGTAGCGTTTGTGTGGAACATGCGCTTGTCCGGCCCCTGCTGGACCGGTCATAATGCCGCCGCCGAGGGACCTTCGGAATTCACACTGTTAGTATCATGCCCGCAGGAATCGCGCCCGTGACCCAACATGCCGCCGCTCCGCCGTCCAAGCCGTCTGTGCTCACGCCCGAAGAGCGCAAACAGCAGGCCGAGGCCGAACTTGACGACATCCTGTCGAATCCCATCTTGCAAGGCGATGTGGGCACGGGGCCTGCGCAGGTCATCGCCGCCATCTTTCTCATCATCGCCGCGGGCCTCTTCGCCTATGCCAATACTCATGGCATGCCGCTGTATCTGTTCTCCCCGGGTCACGCGGCCGTTGCGAATTACGAAGACATCGCGACGGTCGGCGAGGCCATTGGGACCTTGCCGGTGGGGGTCGCGGCCAAGGTCAGCCTATGGCGAAATCAACAGCTCACGCCCGGCAGCGCATTCGGATTTCACACCGTTAATCTTCTCTATCACTTAATGGCTGCCTTGGCGGTGTACGGCTTGGCGCGTCTTCTGTTGCACGAGCGCAAAACCGAATTGGCGGCGCTGGTTGGCGGCATCATGTACGCGTTGCATCCGCTCGCGGCGGAGGCGGTGCATGTGATGCCGGGCCGGGGGCCCATGATGGCGCTGCTCGGCACAGCGCTCGCGGCCATGCTCTTTCTGTATGCGACCGGAAACGCAGCGAAAGGATTGCGGTACGGCCCCTTAGCCGGGGCGTGGTTGGCATTCGCTGTGGCTCTCTTCGCTGACCTCGCCGCGGCCGCGCTTCCTATCGTGTTGCTCGCCATCGACCGGACGCGCCCGCGGATTGGGACACGTTTCAACCGCTTGCTGGTGCACGGCAGCTTCTGGGCGCTGGCGATTGCCGCATGTTGGGCGGCATGGGCCAACGTATCTGATGGCGCCGCCCGGGCCAGCGGGTCATTGCTGAACGCCCTGGCCCATGCCCTGTCGCTTTTGGGGCATGCGCTCTGGCCCACAGGCCTTTCCGCCTGGCATGCGCCGCTCGAGCCCGGTTGGCCGGCATGGCTTGGCTTCGCGGTGCTGTTGCTGCTACTGGCTTTGCTGCTATGGCGCCGAACGCCGTTGGCAGCGGCACTGGCGTGGACGTTGGCATTCGGGGTTGCGGCGGCGATGGCTCATGGAGATTCGCGCCTTGCCGAGTGGACGGCCCCCTTGTCGCTCGCAGGGGCCGCCTTGGGCGCCGCATGGTTGGCGAATGCCGCGGGCCGGCTCGGGCCGCCGGGCCTGCCTCTTGCCGCATTGCTTGCGGTTGCAGTAGCAGCAGCCGGCGTCGCCACGTACCGGCGCAATCATGTTTGGACAGAACCGGTCGAACTGTGGGCGCATGCTGCGGAAATGGCGCCCGGCGAAACACGTCCGCATGCTGAGTGGGCGTTTGTGCTGCATCAGCGTGCCGGCAAGGCGTGGCGTGAAGCGGCCATGGCCGAGCGGGAGCAACAAGCCGGCATTGCCAGCGAGGATACGCCCTCGCCCAGTGTCAAGCGCACGGAAGCGCGGCGCCTATGGATGGAAGCAGAAGACCGGGCGCTGTCCGCCCTTGCCGAAGAAGACAATCCTGCCTGGTCTTATCTGCTGCTGGGCGATGTCCTTGAGGGGGTAGCCCGCTTCGAACCAGAACGCGGCGAAGACCTCGCCCAGTTGTTGATGAACGGACTGGAAGAGCACCCCGAGAATCAGTTGATGACGCTTCGCCTCGCGAGGATGTACCAAAATCAATATGCCGCGCACCAGGATCGCGAAGCGCTGCGGCTAGCCGTCGAGCATTACGAGCGGGCCCAGTATCTGGGGGACCTGCCGGAGAAGGATAAGGCCCGGCATGCCACGCTGCTGCTGGGGCTGCGCGCCTTCCGGGAAGGGCTCGAGGTCTTGCCGCCCGCACCGGCATTGGAGCGGCCCCGTCTGCGGGCTGGCGTGGTAGAAGAGGGCGAGGCGCCCCATCTGCGCGACCTGCGCGCGAATTTCCGAGATGGCCTGGCTGCCGTAAATGAAGCCGAGGCGGAGGCCGCGTCTGAGATTCGGTCCAATGGCGCGACGGCAGCTTTCTATGCTGCCAGTGGCGTCAGCCGGCAGCGGCGAGGCCGGTATTTGGATGCGGCCTTGGCCTACTACGAGGCGCTCCGCTTGAATCCGAGTCACGCGGATGCGTGGCGGAACCTCGGCTTTGTCAAGGCGCGGATAGGGCAGGCTGAAGGATTCGTCGAGGAGTTTGCCGACAGCGCTCCGCCCCTGGAATCTGAAGCGGCCCCGGGCCCCTGGCACGCCCTGGCGAGCGATGCGGCGGCGGGGCAGGAATGGGAGGCCGCCGAGATATATCTCGCGCAAGCCTATGAAGAGGGACAAGCCGACCCCGCCTATTGGGAGCAATTGGCCGAGTTCGCCAGGGCGAGGGGAGCAACGGAGCGCGCCACCGCCTATGGAGAGCGGGCGGACACGTTGAAGTAGGATAGAGCGGCGGGCCGCTCGCCCGTGGCCACAATGAGGACAAAAACGCCCGCTTCCTCATCGCTCAGGAAGCGGGCGTTTGATTGTTCAACGCTACAGGCTTGGCAGGGAGCCCGCTACTTGGCTTGCTGCGTGGCCTCGACATTGAGCCGCACGACCACTTCATTGCGAATGAGGTCATCCGCCATGCCCTTGTACTCGATGCCCCAGTCGAAGCGCTCCATGGCAAATTCGGCATTCGCGGTCAAGGCGTCTTCGCTCACCTCGATGGCCGCGGGGAAGCTAATGCTCTTCTTGATGCCGTGCAGATCAAGATTCCCCCTAACTTTGTAGCCATCCGCTGATTCCTCGATGCTCGTCGAGGTAAAGGTGGCCTTCGGGAACGACTCGACTTCGAAGAAGTCGGCACTCTTCAAGTGCTCAGTCAGCTTCTCATTGTCCGACCAGATCGACGTTAGATCAATGGCGACATTGATTTTGGCGTCAGTAACGTCCGCGCCCTGCGGCATCACAATTTGGCCGGTCACCTCCTTGAATCCGCCATCATGACTGCCGGTAACCTTGGAGCCAACCCACTCGATTTCCGTTGCATCCGTGAATGCAAAGGCTACCATCTCTGCTTCGCCGCCTGGGGCTGAGCCTTCCTCGGCCATTGCCGGCTCCGCTTGTGCCATTGCATCTCCCTCGGCCTCCTCGGCCATGGCGGGCTCCGAGCCCTCCGCTTCCTCAGCCATGCCGGCTTCAGCCGGCGCATCGGTCTCTTCGATGGCATCGCCGACTTCTGCTTTCGGCTTGTCTGCCGCCGGGTTCGAGCAGGCCGCGGCTGCCAATACAAACGCTGCTACCCAAACGGTTAAGGCAAATTGCTTCATGTTCATGTCCTCCGGTTTAACGCACGGCCCCCCTGGCCGCATGTCCCTTCAAACGAGCCAGCCTTCGGCATTATTCCTTGTTCCAACAAGTATTGCGCCGCCGGACGCCTAGCGGGCCTGGCAAAGGGCATGGCCGCCTTATGCCTTGGGCAATTCCATGGTATTGGAGATGATCTTCGAGACGAGGCCATATTCGACAGCCTGCTCGGCATTGAGCCAGAAGTCGCGGTCGCTGTCTTCCTCGATCTTCTCGATGGTCTGGCCGGTTTCATCCGCGAGCAGTTTGTTGAGCCGCTGGCGGATGAGCAGGATTTGCTCGGCCTGAATGCGGAGGTCGCTGAGTTGACCGCCGGCCCCGCCGCTCGGCTGGTGCAGTAGAAAGCGGGTGTTGGGCAAGCTGAAGCGGTTTTCCTTCGGGGCGCCCATCATGATGGGCACGGCAATGCTGGCCACCCAGCCCGCGCCGATGGTGTGAATGGGGGAACCCAGAAAACGCATGACGTCATGGATGGCATATCCCGAATCGACGTGTCCGCCTTGGGATGTCACGAATACCCGAATGGGGTCATTGGAGTCGGCGTCGAGGACGAGCAATTGGGCGACGACCTTTTCAGCGAGTTCCTGGTCGACCTGGCCGCTAATCAGGATGGTGCGGGCTTGGAGCAATTTGTGACCCAGCCCGGCCATGGCCTGTTCCTGTTTTTCCTTTTCTGCCGGCTCATCATTGCGCAGATACACATCAGCAGTCATGGGGCGCCTTTCCTTGCATACGGCCTTGGGCCGGGTTGGAAACGGTAAGGGGAGCGTTATAGTGCCAGTCATGCGGCTGCGGGGGCAAACCCCTTCGGGCCAGTGCGTGCCTTTTGGGCGCTGTGCTACACTCAGCCTGCCTATGAGGGGGGCGCGTGTGGGGCCGGGTATCGGCGCGCCCACGGCGACAGAACCATGCAGGAGGGGAGAGGTCTGATGTCCGAGGAAGCACAGTATCAACCGCCACAGGCCCCGCCGCCGCGCGGGCGTTCCGATTCTTGCCTCGTCTATGGCTGTCTCATCGTTGTGGCGCTCTTCATCGCCGGCATCGTTGCCATTTTGGTTGGGGGCTATTTCTTCTATTCCAACCTTGTGAACACGTACACGGAAGCAGAGCCGCGCTCGCTCCCGCCTGTCATGATGTCCGAGGAGGAATACCAGCCCGTCGCAGAGCGCTACGACCAGTGGCGCGAGGCCATTCGACAAGGCGGCCAAGAAGTCAGCATCACCCTGACCGAAGAAGAGATCAACGCCCTGATTCAGTATCACCCTGATATGGAGGCCGCCCGGGGCAACGTGCGGGTCACGATGGAAGGGGAGACCATCGGCGGGATCGTCAGTATTCCCATTCCGGACAGTTGGCCTGTTGCGGGCGGACGGTATCTGAATGGCGAGGCGACGCTTCGGGTTTCGGTCACGCCGGAGCAGGGTGCTGCCGCTTACCTGGAATCGCTCGAGGTCGCGGGGAATGACGTGCCGCAAGAGATCATGGGCGACATGACCAACCAAAACATGCTGCAAAACGCCGCGAATGATCCCGAGATGGCGCAACTGCTGCAGCAGGTCAAGCGGCTTAGCGTCGAGAACAGTCAGCTTACGATTGTCGCCAGTGGACCAGCGCAGCCCGATGCAGCAGACCAAGGGACCGTGCCGGCGTCACAAGCGCCGCTGGATGAAAGCGAAGCCCCTGGCCCGGAGAACGGCGACACCGGGGCTGAGTCAGCTGACGGGGGCAATGGGGCCGGGCCTTCGGCCGCAGCCCCGGAAGAGCAAGAGGCTGCGCCCGCGGCGGAAGGCCAATAGTAGTACGCCTAGGGCGATTGAGCATTGCGGCGCCGAGCGCGGCTGGCATAGACTATGGCATCAGAAGGGGTTTGCGGGGCAGGGGACGAGCGGAGTCTTCTCCGCTCTACTGCGGCATAACGCGGAAGGAGAGAGCAGGCCATGACGCGCATCACCGGTATTTTGGCGCGAGAGATTCTGGACTCACGCGGTAATCCTACGGTCGAAGTGGACGTATTTCTTTCGGGCGGGGCGGTCGGCCGGGCGGCGGTTCCGAGTGGCGCATCCACAGGCGAGCGCGAAGCGGTCGAACTCCGCGACGGCGACAAGAAGCGCTACCTGGGCAAGGGCGTCACAAAGGCGGTCGAGAACGTCAATAATGTCATTGCCGACGAACTGCTCGGCATGGATGTGCTGGACCAGCGTGAAATCGACACCCTGCTGC
>CAZLBS010000088.1:0-5359 GCA_964557505.1 uncultured Nitrospiraceae bacterium
AGAGGGTGAATCGCAGCATCTCCTTCGCCAGGCCGGGGCGCAGATAAATCATCGGCAGGATGAACAGCGCGAAATCGCGCGGCGCCCCAGAGCCCCCCTGCAAGTAGCTATAGGCCGACCCTTGATCCACGAAGTGCGCGCCAAAGTAGTCCGAGTAATACGCACCCGCCTGCAGGTAATACGAGTGCCAGTGCAATTCGCGGCTGAGCCAAGGTGCGTCTCCACCGCTGAAGTGAACGCGTGCAGGCGCGGATTCGCTTGCGCCGTTGCGCGCGGCCTGCAGCCACGTGTCCAATTCCGCCTTGGGGCCGTAGCCAAAGGCGAAGTGCAACGTCGTTTCCTCTCCAGCGGCCAGCACGACATGCTGACCAAGTGCGAGCGCCGCTCCCTCTTTCGCCGGAATCGCTGCTTCGATGGCTCTGCCGGTGCATTCCGGAGCAAGGTCCCAAGCGGGGGCGTCACGCCCACGGGCAATATCTTCCGGGCGGAGGCGCACTGGGACGAGGGCAGTCTGCGTATCGGAATCAAGGCCCGCCAGGCAAACGGTCTGCGGATGGTGGTCCGTCCACGCCGGCAGTTCGGGTGGGCGCGGAGTATGCCCCTTGCGCGTGGCGAAGCAGGCGAACAGGGCGGAAGCGCGTGGGTCCCAGCGCGTTTCGATCGTGAAACGCCGGTTGAGTCGCGCTCGCAGGGCATCATATAGCCGGTCCAACCCATGCGTCATGATAGGGGCCACCGTCAATTGATGCAGACACACTCCCCAGCACTCGAATACTTGTAGCGCTGTCTCGGCATCCCCCATGTTGCGAATGCGAATGCTGCGCAGCAAGAGACCCGTGCTCCCCGGCATGGCTTCCGTGCGTTCTGTAATCTCAAGACGATCGTGCTCGGTCGCCTTTTCGGCATAGCCTTCGCCGAACGTCAGGGATTTGGGGGGAATCCCCTGGTGTCGAGGGTCGCGCAAGGTAACCCATGCAGGTCTGCCGGGCTGGAACACTATGCAGAAGCCCCCGGCGAAGTGCCCCTTACGTGGATGCCACCGATTGACTAGCTTCCCGCCGCGCGACCAATCGTATAGCTGCGTGTAGCCGCCGCTGTGCACCGTGGCCCCTATCCGGTCATTACCCGCAAGATGCCAGTGGTCAGCATGCGCCGCGTTTGGTGCAGGTTCGTACCGGAAGATTGGCCATCCCCGCTCATCGGTGCTCCAGTGCCCGAAATCTCCAGCACCCTCACGTGCGATCTCCTCGTTTGCATCGTCGCGCAGCGTCATGTTGAAGGTGTCCATTGCGCTAAAAGTGCGCATTCCACGGTTGCGTTAGCAATGGCCGGGCTATATGCTTTCGGAGGTGCTGTGCAGCCTCTCAGGTGATAACGTGGCGCATCTTGGCGGCGCATGCGCCATCCTGGGATTCCTTCACCGGTCTCATGCCAAAGGGGAGAACGATTCATGACGTCGAGACGAGGGTTTACGCTGATTGAGTTGCTGGTAGTGATTGCCATCATCGGCATCCTCGCGGCAATTCTACTTCCGGCGCTTGCCCGGGCGCGCGAAGCCGCACGGCGTGCTTCATGCCAAAACAATCTGAAGCAGTGGGGGCTGATCTTCAAAATGTACAGCAATGAGTCGGCTGGCGAAAGATTCCCGCCGCTTCAAGTGGGGGCGTATCCGCGCAGCCCGGAAAGCGGCAGCCGGGTTTTCGTAGTCGACAGCGGGCCCAGCGTGCTCGTAACATACCCTGAATATCTGACAGACCCTGCGATCGCCTTTTGCCCGTCGGACCCTGGTCTTTCGAGCGAGTTGGAGGAGGCGCAATTCGTCGAACCTGGCACGTTCTGCTTCGACGAGTTTCCAGGCAATGCCCGCCGCTGCGGCCGGGCCATCGACGCGAGCTATGGCTACCTAGGCTATGTGGTCGATAAGGCCGCGGCTGATGACCCAGCCTTGCCGATCACCGGACTCGTTACCCTGCTGTCCGCCCTGCCGCTCGATCCAAACATTACGCTGCCAGACCCGGATCAGAATGGGAACGCGCAGTTCGTGCGCATCGTGGAAGCGATCGCGCAGGGAGCAACGGCAAACCTTTCTGTCATCGCGGACCCGGACAGCGCGAGCGGGGCCGAGATTGCGGCAGCCAATCAAATCGCCGATGTGGATCTGACCGTGACTCCGTTCTCGGGTCCCGATAGTCAGCCGCTTGGCAATGGCAACGGCGACACGGTGTACCGGCTGCGGGAGGGGATCGAGCGGTTTCTCATTACGGATATCAACAATCCTGCCGCGAGCGCCTTGGGCCAAAGCGAAGTCTGGATCTATGAAGACTTGCTGTCAACCGTCGTGGCCGACTACAACCACATCCCCGGCGGCGCGAATGTGCTGTTTCTCGATGGACACGTAGACTTTCTCACCTACGCGCGCGACGGGGAGCCGCCCGCGAACGAGCCGGTGGCCGTTGTGGTGTCGTTGCTTGCAGGACTGACCTTCTAGCGGTCAAGGCTCACAGGCTGAGTCGGATAGACCAAGGCGCCGGCATCAACGATGCCGGCGCCTTTATTGTGGTAACGGCTGATCTAAGAGAGTGAGCGTAATCCGCGACCACACCCGGTTGCTGGAAGGACCGCCCCGGAAGTGCCGGATGACGTTGTTCTCGGTAATCATGTTGGCCGGGCGGGCGGTCATCGGGACGCCTTCAATCGGCGGCAATCCTGAGCTTTCTTCCCGCACCACCATTGGAACCGGCCCTTCGCCTTCGATGCGCAAGGTAAAGTGCAGGCCATCGTCCTGGGGTATGCCCTGATACCGGAACCGCCAGCCCCGGTCCGGCGGCTGCAGTGCTTCGCCGTTGAAGTGCGTCTCGAGAACCTTCACTTCTTCCGGCAGCGACATCCACACGTACTCGGGCAGGCGCGGCGTGTGCAAGCGAAACTCCACTTCGCGAACGCCATCGATCGCCTCGTCGCGAAGCATCTCGATTTCCGGTTTCGCGAACGTGGGAACCGGCGCTTCTTCCTTCCGGAAAACCCGGCCGCCGCCATGGCCGAATTCTTCTATCGTGCCGTATTGGCCGCCATCTTGAAAGTAGCGCTTCATCCAACGGTCCAGCTTTTCATCGGTACTGATCCAATAGGCGGTGTCTTCATCCCAATTCACGCCGTAGCAGAGCATGTTCATCTTGGGCGTATCGGGCGTAAAGGACACCCCCCAGTAGCCGAGGATGAGGAATACAATGCCCACGGCAGTGCCTGCGCGAACGACCCACGAGCGTCCATCGGGTCCGAGCAATGCAAGCAATGGCGACAGCAGGCCCACGCCCGCCGCCATCAGGGCCATGTACGCCGGCGCCCCGACGATGAGCAGTCCCATGAAAAAGAGGTAGATGTTCGGTGCGAGCAACAAGATGGGGAAGACAGACCCCGCCAACAAAATGAGGGCGCGAAGGAATGGGGAGATGCGGCGCCCCAATAGCACCACGATAAAGACGGCGAGACTCATGCTGAGAAGCGGCCAGAAAGCCGCGAAGGTCGCACCCGACACATAGAACGTACATCCGGCCAAGAGCCCGAGCCAGACGAGCATCGACCCTGAAAACAGGCTGGCGGCACTGGCGCGCTTGAGGGCCCAGCCATAGGCAAATGTCGTGAATGCCGCGTTCAGCGCCAAGAAAGCGATGAGATAGCGGTACTCGCTGTAGACGATGTAGTAGCTTTGCCACCAGAAGGCAATGACCACGAACACCCAACTAACAGCAGCTGCCGCCACAATGACCGCGAGTTGAAGAGCAAGGCCCCCCAAGATTCCCGGCAGCGTTATGTATCCCCGGAGCCAGGCAGTCAGGAGCACAAGCGCAACGAAAGCCGCAAGGCCATAGAGCATCGGCTGGGTCCACGAGACCGGATAGTAGACGAGGTGTTTGCCAAGGGAGTTGAAGTAGACGGCGTTATCGCCCTCGAGATTGTTGAGATCGAGCCGCTCGACATCGGCGAGGAGGTTGCTCGAGGCAAGGTGCCGGGAAATCTGGAGACCATAGTTGCCGTGGTTTTGCACGGAAGCGAGGCTCAGCTTCTCGGGCGAATCATTCATCGTGTGGTAGTACTTGATGCCGCCGATGAATGCGACATCGATGCCTTGAAATCCTTCTTCCCGCAGCACCCAGAAGTCGCTTCTGGTGGGCATGCGTTTGGCGACATCGAACATGGTCGAGGATGCGGTGACGCTGTCGCTCGCTTGCGCGACTTCGCGGATCAGCCAGTAGTTGTCATCCGTCACTTGAAACATCAACGACGGGCCATAGTGGCCACGGGCTTCGAAGTTGATGCAAAAGGCGACGCGGTCATACCAGGGATGCTGCGAGAAGGCTCGAGGCCCAAGCAGGCCGGCCTCTTCACCATCGGTCATCAAGCCGATGACATCGTGCTTCAGCGGGGGCCCATTCTTGAGGGCCCGCAGCGTCTCGAGAATGGCCGCTACGCCCGTAATGTCATCCGCCGCCCCGGGCCCGTAAGGCGTTCCATCGTAGTGGGCCATCAGAAGCACCGCTTTGCGTTCGTCCTCCGGCAATGTGCCCTCGACGCGCGCAATCACGTTCTGTACACGGCTGACTTCATAAGGGGTTTTGGCATCCGCGAGGAGGTATGGAGCCTTGGAGCCGCGGCCCCCGCCAACGTAGGCGTCTTGAAAAATAGGCACGAGCCCCATGTCATCGACCGCTTGGATGAGATAGTCCCGAACTCCCGCGTTGTTCTGCGTGCCGATGGGATGGATGTCGTCCGCCGTAGCTTCAATATGTACGAAGGCGCGTTCTGCTGAAAAGACATCGGCGGGCGCGCTCGCGGGCACGGGCGACGGCGGCATCATGTAATACACTGCCACGAAGGCGCAGATGAAAATGACCGCCAAGGTAATGACGGCGTAAGTACGGTTTCCGGTCGGAATGACGGCCGGCAGTGGACGCATGATTTGGGAACTCCTTCGGGCGGGTATGGCTCAAGCACGCACAACGCGTCAGCACTGTGCGCGGGATAGACTCGCAGAGAGGGGAGCAGGTTTCGTTTTCTCAGGATGCTGGGGCGGGTGTTGCCTTAGCGGGGAGGCCGCTTTCGGGGGCTGGCGGCGGTGGCGGCGTGTTGATGCGGAAGACGAGGGCGTAAAACACCGGCACGACGATGAGGGTGAGCACGGTGGCGAAGCTGAGTCCGAAGGCGATGGTGACGGCCATGCTAGCAAAGAAGGCGTCGACAAAGAGGGGGATCATGCCCATGACGGTGGTGAGGGCGGCCATGCTGACGGGGCGCAGACGGCTGACGCCGGCCCGCACGATCGCGTCATAGGGGTGTTGGCCCTCGCCGAGTTCGACGTCAA
>CAZLBS010000088.1:5369-9721 GCA_964557505.1 uncultured Nitrospiraceae bacterium
GCTCAAGATGCCGAGGAGCGACATGAACCCGAAGGGTTGGTTGGTGAGGAGCAGGCCGGCGGTGACGCCGATGATGCCAAGGGGAACGCACAGCCAAATGACGAGCGGCTTGCGCAGAGAATTGAAGAGTACGACGACAATAAGAATCATGAGGATGAGGGGCGCGGGGATGTTCGAGGCGAGATTGGCCTGGGACTCGTCTGAGTCTTCGATTTCGCCGCCCCACTCGAAGGTGTAGCCGGGGGGAACGTCGATAGCCTCGATGGCGGGCCGAAGTTCGGCTAGCAATTCACTAGCGACGCCTTGGAGCGGGTCGCACCACGTCTCGATGGCGCGCTCGCGATCGATGCGCTGGATGAGGGTGTCTTCCCAGATGGTATCGAAGCGCGAGACGACCTGGCGCATGGGTAGCGTTTGCCCGGCGACCGGGCTGTAGACCTGGGCGTTGTAGATGGTTTCGGCGCCCTCGATGCGCTCCGCCGCGGGCGCCCGGGCAATGATGGGGAGGAGGTCGTCGCCTTCGCGATAGACCCCGGCGGCGACCCCCTCGTAAGCCTGGCGCATGGCCTGCGAAACCATGCTTCGCGTGATGCCGGCGCGTTGCGACTGCGCCTCGGCGAGCACGGGCTGAAGCACCTTCTCCCGCTCGCGCCAGTCGACGAACACGCCCGTCGCGTTGGGGTGTTTGTTGAAGATGGCAGCGGCTTCATCGGCCAATTGCCGGAGCACGGCGGGGTCATCGCCCAGGAAGCGCGCGCGGATTTTGCCCTTCGAGCCGGGCCCGAGTTCGAACTTGAGCACATTGAACTGGGCCGAGGGAACGGTCTGAATGAGTTCGGCGCGCAGCTTGGGTCTGAGGCCATCGATGATGCGGTAGTCTTCGACATCGACGAAAAAGGTGGCATAGCTGGTATCGCTCTGTGCAGGCCCATAGGTGAGCATGAAGCGGACGCCGCCGGAGCCGATGGTCGTGGTGACGTTGGTGACGCCGTCCTGGGCCATGAGCAGTTCCTCGGCACGGGTGGCCTGCTCTCGGGTCTCGCCGATGTGGGTGCCGCGCGGCATGAACATCTCGACCTGAAACTGCGCGCGGGTCGAAGCGGGGAAAAAGCTCTGCTCGATGAAGCCAAAGCCGACGCCCGAGGCAAGCAGCATCAGGACAACCGCGGCGGTGGTGGTGATGCGGTGCTTAAGGCAGAGTTCGAGGGTGCGCCGGTACAGGGTAAAGAAGGCGCCGCCGTAGGGATCTGCCGGAGGGGTGTCCTCGCCCTGTTGGGGCTTTGCTTTGAGGAACATCACGCAGAACAGCGGGGTGATGGTGACGGCGGTGACCCAGCTCAGCATCAGCGAGGAGAGCAGCACCTGAAAGAGAGAGCGGCAGAATTCGCCGGTGCTGTCGGGGGAGAGGCCGATGGGGGCGAATGCGAGCACGGCGATAACGGTTGCGCCGAGCAAAGGCCAGATAGTCTGTGAAACGACCTCGCGGGCGGCGCGGATGCGGTCCTGCCCGTTTTCGATGCGAATCTGAATGCCCTCAGTGACGACGATGGCATTGTCGACGAGCATGCCCAAAGCAATGATGAGGGCGCCCAGAGAGATGCGTTCGAGCGAGACGCCCCATAGGTAGAGGAGGAGGATCGTAACGACGATGGTGATGAAGAGCACCGCGCCGATGATGAGTCCGCTACGCAGCCCCATGGCGAACAGCAGCACGACGACGACGATCGCTACGGCCATGAGGAGATTGATGACGAAGCTGTTCACGGCATTGGTGACATCGCGGCTTTGTAGGTTGATGACGCCGAGTTCCATGCCGAGGGGGATATTGGGCATGAGTTCCTGAATGCGCTCCTGAACGGCACGGCCCATAACCACCACGTTGCCGCCTTCCACGGTGGAGACGCCGACACCCACCGCGGGCTTGCCGTTGTAGCGCAGCATGGGCTGTGGGGGATCGAGATAGCCGCGGCGCACATTGGCGACATCGCCGAGGTAGACCAGCTGTCCGCCGCGCGACGAGATGAGCAGGTTGGCCATATCCTCGACGCGCTCGAAGACGCCGGTAGGGCGTAGAGCAATGTATTCGCTGCCGACTTGTACGTTGCCGGCATCGGCGACGAGGTTTTTGTCGGCAAGGGCGCCGTACAGCTGCTGCTGGGTAATGCCGAAGCTGGCCATGCGTTCCCGGGCCATCTCGACATACACCACTTCCGGCTGGATGCCAAAGAGCGTGATCTTGGCGACTTGCTCGACGAGGAGCAGTTCGCGCTCGAGCATTTCGGCCGTGGCCTTAAGTTCGGCCATGGAGTGGCCATCGCCGGTGAGCGCGAAGTAGACGCCGAAAACATCGCCGAAATCGTCGTTGACGATCGAGGGTCCTGCGCCAGGGGGCAGCTGGCGCTGTGCGTCGCTTATCTTGCGGCGGAGTTCGTCCCACACCTGGGGCAGGGTGGCTTTATCATAGCGGTCCTTCATGGTGACCGTCACGACCGACAGGCCCGGTTCGGAACGCGAGTTGACCTCGTCCAGCTGGCCCAGCTGCTGGGCGGCTTTTTCGATGATCTCGGTCACCTCTTGCTCGACTTCGTATGCCGTGGCGCCGGGATACTGCGTAATGACCACCGCGTCCTTAATGGTAAATTCGGGATCCTCGAGGCGGCTGATGTTCTGATAGGCCCAGATGCCGCCTGCCAACGCGGTTGCGGTCAGGGTCAGGGTGATGACTTTGCGCTGAATGCAGAACTCGGCGATGTTCATCAGGCAGTCTCGCCAGTTTCCATTGGGCGGACTTGCATGTCCTCGGCCAGGTGGCTGGTTCCGGTGGCAGCAATCGTGTCGCCTGGCTCGAGGCCAGCCCGGATCTCGATACCGTTTTGGGTGAGCGGGCCGGTCTCGACTTGCCGCGCGGAGACCGTCATTGATTCGCGATCGACCACCCAGACAATGGACGCGCCGCCGTCCTGCGTGACAGCCTCTACGGGGACGACAATGCGGTCAGGGGCGCCTTGTGTGATCGGGCGCTCGCCCTTTACCTGGGCAGTCATGCCGGGTACGAGGTTGAGATCATCCGGCTCGAAACCCAGCGTGACGTCGTAGGTCTGCGTACCAGGGTCGGTATCCGCGGTGAACTCTTTCATGAATACCGGCAGTTCGACGCCCGGGTAGGCGTCGAAGGTGACGCGCACATGGCTCACATCGACGTCGCCGACCTCGCGGGGGGCCTGGGCGACATCGCGTTGCGGCACCTGGAACACCACTTCCATTTCGCCCTCGCTGTGCATGCGCAAGATGGGTTGGCCCGGGCTGACGGTTTGGAAGTTGTCGACAAAGATGCGGGCGATGAAGCCCTCGAAGGGGGCGTGCAGTTCGGTGTCGGCGAGGGCGTCGGCGGCCTGCTGGCGCTGCGCCTCGAGACCGCGGATACGCGCTTCCATCGACTCGATTTCCTCGGCGCGGGCGCCGGCCTGTCCGCTTTCGAGTTGGGCCTGGGCGGTTTCCAGATTAGCCCGTGCGAGGTCGACGTTGCGCCGGGCGACTTCAAATTCGCTGGCACTGATGACGTCCTGGGCATAAAGCTCCTCTGAGCGGCGAAGGTCGGCCTCGGCCTTGGTCACGTCGGCCCGGGCGGCGGCAACCCCGGCCTCGAGGCGGCGCAGATCCTCCGGGCGTGCGCCCGTGCGCATGGCGAGCAGGTCGGCCCGCGCGGAGGCCAATTGGCTTGCGATGTTCTCGAGGCGGGACTGGTAATCGCGGGGGTCTATCTTGGCAAGGAGCTGGCCCTGCGTCACGCGCTCGCCTTCCCGGACCGGCAGTTCAATAAGCGGCCCGCCGACGCGAAAGGACATTTCGACGGCGCGCGCGGCCTGAACAATGCCGGGATAGAGCCGTTCCTGACCGGTGCCGCCCCCGTCGATCGTATAGAGGCGCACGGGCCTGGGCCGCTCCTCGACGAGTGCCGGCTGGGGGGCGCCGCATGCCGTAAGCAGCAGCGCCGCGGACAGCAAGGCGCCGCCGAAAGCACGCACGGGCAGATGGATGCGCAGATTCATGGGGCGTTGTCCTCCTGTGCCGGCGATGCGGCGGCGCCATGGCGTGCCTGCTCGTAGAAGTCCTGCAAGCCTTGGGTCCATTCCATTTCGCCGGCCTCGTCAAGGGCGAAGTCGAAATTGCTGACGGCGCGCCGGGTCTCGATGATGTCGCCGAGAAACTGGAAGACTGCGACTGCGGCGGTCTGCTCGGCGGTTAGGGCGGCGTTTTGGGCATCCAGCAGATCGATAATGTCGGTCGTGCCGGCGGCGTAGGCTTGGGTGACGAGGTCGCGATTCTTGACGGCGGCCTCGGCGGCGAGAAAG
>CAZLBS010000089.1:0-9709 GCA_964557505.1 uncultured Nitrospiraceae bacterium
AGGTTGTAGTAGCACATCATCGCCATTTCGTCATCGGACTGATTGCCCGAGCCGATGCCGTTGTGCAGCTTATGGCGCATCATGTTGGTGTGGTACGTGTGCTCCTCGCGCAGCATTTCCGCTGCTTCTTCGTATTTCGCATCACCGGTCATGTGATAGGCCACGGCCAGATAGCTCAGCATGCTGAGGCTCTTCAGATGACGTTCCGGCCACCAGTTCATGTCATACCCAAGGCTCTCCGGGGAGTAGACCCCCCAACGGGTGACCTCGCCGTTCCAATCCACGAAGTTGAAACCATTGCGGATGAGATGGTCGGTCGTGTTTACCACCACCTCCCGAACCGCCGCCTTCTCTTCTTCGGTCTCCGCGACGAGATCGTAGTAGCGCGCATAGAAAAAGTAATGCCCATCCACTTCATCTGAACTCGTATCGCTCTTCCACCAATATTTGCCATCGTTGGTCTTCACCCAGCGCGGCTCGTACACCCGCCACAGCTTGTCGTCTGTCGCGCGCTTGCGCTGTTGCCCTTCGAGGGTATAGCCGCTGCGTTCGTTGGGATCGGGCTCCGTCGCCGGCACAACGGTGCGCGCGAAGAAGCCCTCTTGCGGGGGGTGCTCGCTGTTTTGCGGGGCGGTGCTCAGAAAGCGCAGCGCCTCGAACGCGGCCGTTGCCCGTTCCTTGGCTTCGGGGTCGCCCGTAGCGGCGTAGCGGTAGCACTCGCCGGCGCCGTACATCGACGTCCACAGTCCGTCGTTGTCGCTGTCGCGGTTGACGTGGTTCTCCTTCACGCCCGGCTCAGGCACCGTGCATTGGAGCACATAGCCGTATTCGGTACGGCGGTGATACTTATCGATTTCGTCGTTGTAAAAAGCTGCCTTCTCTTCGAGCGTCATGGGCGTCCAGTAAATGTGGGCAATGCCGTCCTCGGTTGTAATCCAGGCCCCGCCATCTTCGGTGGGCTGAATATCGGCAACCACGTCGTTCGGCAGCCAGCGTTTGCCTTGGCGGTAGGCCCAATGCGCGCCATCGAAATGAATGGCTCCCTTGCGTGTGCCAAACCACATGCGGTCATCGGGCCCCACCGCGATGCAGGTAAACTCGTTCCACGGCAGGCCGTCTTCCCCGGTGAAGAGGGTCCATGCCTCGCCGTCGAACATGCCCACGCCCTGCGGACTCGCGAACCAAATGTTGCCTTCGCTGTCCGCGACCGGCCCCACGAAATCCGAAATAGCCCAGCGTTCGTGGCCTTCTTCCGGCACGATGCTCTCTTCGCCCTCCGGCGAAGAGACCACCAGCCCGGCGGTTTCCGTCAAGGCATAAATGGTGTCTCCCAGGGTCAGGGCGCCGCCGTTGCCGGGGTAGTCAAACAAGGCCGGCGGCTCGGGCGCGTCGCCTGCCGCGTACCGTTCGCTTACTTCCTGCGGGAAGGCGTCGATGTCGGCGTGAGGGATTTCCGCGATGGCAGCGGCAGGCAGCAGGGCACATAACATCATGAGAACAGCGCGCATGGGGTGGGTCTCCTTAAAGCGATAGATGCCGGACGCGAGGGCGCCTGCGTCCAGCTTTATGCATGAGACCTAATTATTGCGCGGGAAGATTCAACTTCACAATGTAGACTTGGCGCATGCCGCCGTGCGTCGAATCAATGCAGATTTGCGTGCCGTCTGGGCTCCACCGCGGGTGCAAGTCGCAGCGCCAGGGACCATGAAATTCTCGCGGCTGATAAAAGGCAGCGGCACGGCTGGCCTCGCGGCTGTCCATGTTCACGAGATACAAGTCTTGTAAGCGTTCCGGCGAGTAGGGGTAGCTGTCGGTCACAAGCCACGTGCCGGTGGGGGAGAACGTGCAATGGCCGTCTCGCCCGAGCACGTCGTCCCGCAGTACCTGGTACTGATCGCGTGAAGCGCCATCCGTAAAGACGACATGCAGCCAATTGCTGGCGCCTTGATAGCGCGTGGTGATGACCATTTGACGGTCTGGGCCCCAATCAAAATGGGAGGCCCCCCACGCGTAAGGAATGATGCAGCGCAGGTTCGCGCCGTCGACATCCACGGTGAATGCCGCGGTCACGAGCTGACGGGCATCTCCTCTAAAACGGGCCAAAAAAAAGATGCGCTCGCTATCGCGGCTGAAAAGGACATGGTTAAACCAGATGGGGCTGCCATTGTAGCCGCTTGGCAGAGGCTCCGCCGCAATGGCATCCGCATAGCTCACGATGAGCTTCACCTCGTCCGTTGCGCAATCCATGATATAGAGGCCGTCGTCGCCGGGCGCGGTTTCGCCGAGCCTTGCCGCTTCGACATCGCCGCCGTACCCATAGCCCGGGCGCGTTTCATTGAGGCGGTCGTAGTTCAGGCTGGCCGCAAGTTTGCCGTTCGGCGCGAGCGCGGCGATGGGGCGGGGAAGCATGCGCTCTTCACCGTTGAATACATCGCGCACGATGCCGGCGAGCATGCCATCGCGCCGGTCGTTGAACGTGATGAGCCGCTCGGGGTCCGTGCCCATCCAATGCAGCATCGTCCCCTGCTGAAAGTTCCAGGCGCGCGTGGTGGTCAGGGGCCGAAGGTCTCCGCTTGCAAGCTCGAGCAAAGCAATGGTGGCCCGGTCTCCCGGCTCTACCTTGCCGCGCCCCTGATCCGTCTGCAGGCAAACGAGGTACTTGCCGGACGCATTCCATGGCGATATGCCGTAATAGCCGAAGAAATGATGCTTCGGCCCGTGGGTCGCCTGAACCACCTCAGCCACGCTTGGCAATCCGGGCGGCAAGTCATCATCAATGACGACGCGGACCGGCTCTTCCGCGGCCGCCCACCAGCATGCTAGAGAGACAGCCGCGACGCAGCATAAACGCAGCGTCATGAATCGTCTTCCATCTGCACAAGCTTCATTGCCGGCGCGATGCCTTCTCCGCCGCTCACCGCCTTGGCGATGGCGGCGTAGTCGTCATATACCTCGACAATTTCGAGCTTGCCGATCATCTTGCGCCTCCCGTTGATGGTGCGCCCCCCGACTTCCATTGCCTCGCCTTCCATGAATACCGCGAAGGTCTGGCCTGGCCGAACTCCATGCGCCGCGCCGAGGTTGATATAGATTTCGTTCGGCCCATTGACGCCTGCCACCAGGCCCTGAAGCGGGCCTTGCCGCTCGCCCAACGAATCCGCGACCGTCTGAACGGCTTGATCCACGACCTCGCCGAGAGGTTTGCCCGGCGGCATCTCCAAGGTAAATGGCCCGGTCAACTCCGTGGTCTCGGTATCGACCATGCGAAGATACATGCGTGCGTCGCCGCCGGCGCCCGCGAAGTCGGCGGTCACGAGTTGGCGGGCAGCCAGCAAGCGGCCCAACTGCAGTTGCGTGGCGGGGTCGCCAAGGTTCGTGCTTAGCTCGAGTTCGCGCAACAGTTCGTCGAGGAACTCGCGATCGACGACCGTAATCCCGGCGTCCTCCATGAGTCCAGCCTGCACTTCACGGCGAAGCGTCAGTTCGGTGCCCGCGCGTGTGAAGAAGGCATTCATCGGCTCGCGCGATGGCACAAAGGCCACGACCATTGGCCGCGTGGACCACTCATCGCGGTTCTCTTCATAGCCTTCTTGCTTCATCTCGCGGTAGCGTTCGCCAAGATCCTTGATGCGCTGGCGAATGCGCTCTTGACGCTCGTTGTCATTGCGATCGGCCAGCTCTTGTTGCACCTGCCGCAGCATCATCATGATCAATTCATCGGTCTCGCCGCCGCGCTCCTTGGCCGTCTGCAACGCCTCGGCCGCGCCCTGCAAATCGCCCTTTTCGCGAAGGGCCGCCCCTTGATTGGCCAGCGGTTCCGTGGCGTACTTGTCCGATTCCACCGCCGCGGCATATTGGCTGACCGCGGTATCGAGATCCCCTGAGGCGTGGGCGATGCGCCCCTTGGCATTCAGCTTCTCGGCAGAGAGATAGGGGGGCAAGTCGTCTTGCGTCAATGCCTCATAGGCAGCGCCCGCTTCATCGAGTTTCCCGGCCGCGAGCTTGGCATTGGCCGCGGCGGCCATCGCGTAGGGGTCTTCTTGCGGCACGACGCCCGATAGCAGTAGCGCCGTCTCATAGTCGCCCTTTGCCATGGCCAACCGAATGCGCCCGCCCTGACTATCAATGGATTCGAAAGCGGCTTCGGCCTCGTCGAGCTGGCCCAGCTTCACATGAGCCATTCCCTTCGTCTCGTGGGCAGCCTTCTTGTCTTCACCTGTTTCGGCGGCGGCAGCCGCGACGCTCGCCGCCACGGCCGGGTCTTTGCTCAGGTAATTCTCGGCGATGCTCGCCAGGAGCTTGGCTTCGGCCGTGCCCCCGCCCCGCAGCGTCGTCAGGACCAGCTTGTCCCGGTCGATGAGGAACGTAAACGGTATGGCCTGAATCGGGCCATAGCCCTGCGCGACCACGCCCTCGTCATCTTCTTCAAGCAGGTAGTACCGGATGTTCAGTTCTTCGGCAAAGGCTGCGAGCGCGGCGGCGTCTTCTTTGTAGCCGACACCAATGATCTCGACTTTCTGCTCGCTCGAGCCTTTGCCATACAGGCTATCGAGCACGCGCAGCTTGCGGCAGATGACTTCTCCTTCATCCACCGTGAAGAAAAACAGAATGACCATCAGGTCGTCGCTCTGTTCGATTACCGCGTGAAGGTCGACTGGTTCACCGTTGATGTCGGTGGCCCGGAACGCAGGCGCCGGGTCGCCCTTCTTCGGCGCCTGTGCCGGCGCGAGCGGCATGCCCGCTCCAAGTGCAATCACTAGTGTTAAGCAGGCCTTCGCCCACCAGGCCATCTGTCCCTGTCTCATTCGATGTGCTCTCCCATGCCTCCCCGCCCTGTCTGGAATACGTTCGGATTGTACCAGACCAGGCGCAAACTGTGGGATTGCTGCTCTCCGGCGCCGCAGCCAATTGCCCGAATTCGTGCTTGCCGTGATTTTCTTGCTTTCTGTGCGGACCCGTCCTATACTGTTCCGTGGTAACGAAGCCCCGAAATTGTAGGGAGCCGCGTCCTGTGGGGACGCGACCCGGGGCAGGCCGCCGGGCAGGCGGAGTTGCGACATGCGGTTCGATGGTTACGAACCGGGCGCGTTTTACGACGAATTGTTCGAAGCAGGCGGGACGCCGCGTGAAGGCGCGTCGCTGCTGATCGAGCGCATCAATGCCTTACCCGAGGGCGAACTCGAGACCCGCCAAGCCGCTGCCGAGCAGATGCTCGTCCGAATGGGCATTACGTTCAATGTCTACGGAGCGGATGGCGGGGTGGAGCGCATCCTTCCCTTCGACCTCATTCCGCGCATCGTCGCGGGCCATGAATGGACGCACCTGGACAAGGGCCTGCAGCAGCGGATACGTGCGCTAAATCTTTTTATAGACGATATTTACAATGATCGTAAGATCATTAAGGATGGCTGCATTCCGGCTGAGGTCATCGAGTCAGCGGCCCCTTTGCGGAAAGAGTGCCAAGGGCTCAAACCGCCTCGGGGCATATGGTGCCACATCACGGGGTCCGATTTGGTGCGCGACAATGCGGGCGCCTTTTATGTGTTGGAGGACAATCTCCGCTGTCCATCGGGCGTCTCTTACGTGTTGGAAAACCGCGAAGTGATGAAGCGGACCTTCCCGCAAGTGTTCTGGGCGTCGCGCGTGCGCCCGGTCGAGGACTATCCCGGGCAGTTGCTGGCCACCCTCCAGCATCTCGCTCCTGAGTATGTGTCGAATCCCAAGTGCGTCGTGCTTACCCCGGGGCGCTACAACAGCGCCTACTTCGAACACAGCTTCCTCGCCCAAACCATGGGCATCGAGTTGGTCGAGGGGCAGGATCTCGTGGTATCGGATGGCTTTGTGTACATGCGCACCACGAAGGGGCTCGAACGAGTCGATGTCATTTACCGGCGCATTGACGACGACTTCATCGATCCCTTGACCTTCCGGCCCGATTCCATGCTCGGCGTGCCCGGGTTGATGGACGTGTACCGCGCAGGGCATGTCGCCCTAGTGAATGCGCCGGGCACGGGCATCGCGGATGACAAGGCCGTATACGCTTACGTGCCCGAAATCATTAAGTACTATCTAGCCGAAGAGCCCATCATCCCCAATGTGCCGACATATGTTTGCTGGGATGAGACCGACCGGAAATACGTGCTCGAGCATATCGAAGAACTCGTGGTGAAACCGGCGAACGAGTCCGGCGGCTACGGCATGATCATTGGCCCACACGCGACGGCGGCGCAGTGCAGCGAGTTTCGCGAGCGCGTGAAGGCGAACCCGCGCAATTACATCGCTCAGCCGACCTTGTCGCTCTCCCGGGCCCCCGCCATTATCGATGGCGTTTTCGAAGGGCGGCACGTGGACCTGCGGCCGTACATTCTCTATGGCAAGAGCATTTATGTGCTGCCGGGCGGACTCACGCGCGTGGCGCTTCGCAAAGGCTCGCTGGTCGTCAACTCGTCGCAGGGCGGCGGCAGCAAAGATACCTGGGTTCTGCCCGACGAAAACAATTTCGCGGATTCTGCGAATGGCCGGTTCCAAAGTGTACAGACGCAAGCCTTGTTATAGGGGGCGCGCTGCCCAAAGGTCCACCTGCCCCCAACCCGTTGAAGGAGCATTGCCGCTATGCTAAGCCGTGTCGCTGATTCCATCTATTGGATGTCGCGCTATACCGAGCGCGCTGAAAATATCGCCCGCTTCATCGATGTCAATTGGCACCTGAATTTGGATATGCCCGGAGGCTCGCTTACAGAACAGTGGCAGCCCTTGGTCACGGCCACGGGGGATTACGAGGCCTTCAAAGAACGCTACGGCGAAGCCAGCCGCGACAAGGTGATTGAGTTTCTGGCCTTCGATCGCGACAACCCGAACTCGATTATCTCGAGCCTGTTCAAGGCGCGCGAAAATGCACGCTCTGTCCGCGAGATGATCAGCACCGAAATGTGGGAGGCCATCAACACCTTCTATCTCTTCGTGATCGAGGCCGCGCGGGACACGCACTGCGTATCGCAGCCCTCGCACTTCTTCGCCGAAGTGAAGCGCCATAGCCATTTGTTCATTGGCTATACCATTACGACGCTGCAACATGACGAAGGCTGGCACTGGTGTCGCCTCGGCCGCCTGCTCGAACGTGCCGACAAGACGGCCCGTATTCTCGATGTAAAGTATTTCTACCTCTTGCCGTCGGTGGCGCATGTCGGCACGCCTTTCGACAGTATGCAGTGGGGCGCCTTGCTGCGGAGCGTGTCGGCTCTGGAGCCCTACCGGAAAAAGTACGGCATCATCGAACCGAAAAACGTGGTCGAGTTTCTGATTCTCGATCGCGAATTTCCCCGTGCTGTGCACTATTGCCTGACCCGCGTGGAAGACTCGCTGCATGCCATTGCCGGCACCCCGGGCGCCACCTATGGCAACCCAGCCGAGAAGGTCTGCGGCCGCCTTCGCTCGAATCTTGCCTATACCGAAGTAACTGCTATCATGGACACCGGGCTGCATGAATTCGTCGACGGACTTGAGGCAAGCGTCAATGATATCGGCAGCGCCATTCAAGAACAGTTCTTCGCGCTCAAGCCGATCAAGGGAGCGGTACGCGCGCCGATTATGGAGCACGCTCAGGCATGACGTTTTGCGTGGGAATGAAGGTCAGGGACGGGCTGGTCGGAATTGCCGATACGCGGGTCACTTCGGGGAACGAGATCATCAAGGCTAAGAAGGTGTGCACCTACTCCGTGGGCGGCTGGCCCATGTTTCTGATGACCAGCGGCCTGCGATCCGTGCGGGACAAAGTCTTGACCTACTTCGATGACGAAGTCGGCCAGGGGCAACGAAAGTTCGACAAGCTCTACAAAGCCGTGAATGCCTTTGCAGCGCAGATCCGCACCGTCTCGAAAGAAGATGGCGACGCGCTTGAGAAGAGCGGCCTGACATTCAACATGCATAGCCTCATCGGGGGGCAGATGAAAGGTGATTCTGAGCACCGCCTTTACCTGGTGTACCCCCAAGGCAACTGGGTTGAAATTGGCCCGGGTACGCCGTACAGCATTATCGGCTCGTCGCGATACGGCAAGCCTGTGCTCGACCGGACATTGACCTACGAAGACACCATGCGCTTCGCGCTTAAGGTGGGCTGCCTGGCATTCGACTCCACACGAATCAGTGCGGCGGATGTGAATTTCCCCATCGATGTGGTGCTCTATCCGACGGGCTCGAGGGAACTGGTCGAGCGGCGCTTCCAGATCGAGGATTTGGAGGCGAATACTAGCTGGTGGCAAGACCGGCTGCGCACCGCCGTGCGCGAATTGCCCGCGGAGTGGATGGACGAGCTGTTCGAGGAGGCGGCCAAGCGCAATGGCGCCGCTGCCGCTTCGCCCCTGGTTAAGAAGAAAAGCAAGTCCTCGAGTTGACCTGAACGCCTGGCCCACCATTCCTCATGCGATTTCACATCCATCACCGCACCATCTACCGCTACAGCAAACCGGTTTATCCTGAGCCGCATATCGTGCGTAAATGGCCCCGCTCCGATGCGGCGCAGCAACTGAAGCGCTTTCAGCTCGAGACTGAGCCCCAGGCTTCCGTCCGCTCTGAAATCGTCGATGTGGCTGGCAATAATGCCCATGTCTTGTGGTTCAAGAAGCACACCCCTGAATTGTCCATCACCATGGACTGCGAGGTCGAAACGCTTCGGCGCAATCCCTATGACTATTTAATCTTAGGGGCGCAATGTCAGCGCTTGCCCATGCATTACGGCCCCTTGGCCGGGCGGCTGAAGCTGTACCGCATAGGGCTTGAGGATGAAAATGAACTCGTCCGCTTGTCGGCATCCATCGCGGCTGATGTAGATGGGCATCCAGTGAAGTTTCTCGACAGCCTCAATGACTACATCTATCAGGCCCATGAAGCGGAGATACGGGAGCTTGGCCCGCCGCATGATCCACTCGAAACGCTAAAGCGCAAGAAGGGGTCGTGCCGGGATTTGTCGGTGCTGTTCTTAGCCGCCGCACGGGCCGTTGGTTTCGCGGGGCGCTTCGTCAGCGGATACCAACGTGGCGACACGGAGCAAGATCGGCGCGACCTGCATGCCTGGGCGGAAATCTACATGCCGGGGGGCGGCTGGCGGGGATACGACCCGACCCACGGCTTGACCGTGGCAGATGAGCATGTCGCCGTTTCCGCGTCGCCCGAACCCTCGGACACGCTGCCCATCTCCGGCACGTTCCGAGGCACTGGCGCCACCGCCGCCATGCAATACGATGTGCAGATCCGCGTCGAGGAAACGTAACCACGCGCATCGTTTGCCGGGTGCGTGATAGCATCTAGCCGGGGGTGACCGGGCCATTCCGGTCCGCGGGGAGCAAGGCCGCCGCTGCATGCTGTTTCACTCTTTCGCCTTTCTCGTGTTCTTCCCAGCCGTTTGCCTGGCGTATTTCTTGTTGCCCAGCCGTTGGCGTTGGGCGCTCCTTCTAGCGGCCAGCTATCTCTTTTATGGCTGGTGGAACATTGGTTATCTCGGCCTGATCATCGCGAGTACCGCCATCGACTATACCGCCGGCCTAATGATGGGGCGTACGGCTTCCCCTGGCTGGCGGCGCTTCTGGCTCGCGATCAGTCTCACAGGCAACCTTGGCCTGCTGGGGTTCTTCAAGTATTTCAACTTCTTCAACGAGAGCATTCGGACGCTAGCGGAGGCAATGGGCTTCTCATACGGGGTGCCCGCGCTCGACAT
>CAZLBS010000090.1:0-8542 GCA_964557505.1 uncultured Nitrospiraceae bacterium
AGCGCGGCCTCGCCAGCTTCATGGGCCGCGCGGGCCTTCGGGTCTTCCAGCACCGCGGGCGGCTCCACCGGCACGGGCTCGATCTTGTCGAATTGCTGCGGCTCCGGTTCATGCTTCACCCACGTATCGATGAGCCGGTCGACCCGGTCGAAGTCGATATCCCGCAATTGCTGCAGCAGTTGTTCTTGCCCGCCTTCCGGCAGATCGTCCCAGTACTTGAAAATGTGTCCTTGTCCATGCGCCTCCGCCGCCTGACGAAGCTCGCTTTCCGTTGCGAGGGTCATGTTGGCTCTGCCTTTCTCATGTTTGCATGCGCGCTTATCTGGCACACGGCTAGCGGGAAATGGTTTCCGCGGGTTCCGCTTCGCGCGGCGCCTGCCGCTGCACTTGCCATTTCAGATGAACGCGAAAGTAGGGAATGCGCTTCGTCGAGTTGGCGATGAAAAAGTATTCGCTGTGCGGCCCGACCACTTCTTCTGCCGGCACCGAGACATCGATCGCATATTCCGCCTTGCCCGGCTGGGTCCATTGGTCTTCAGGGATTTGGGTGATCGTGTAGTTCGCCAAGAGCACCTCTTCGCCACGCGCTTCGATGCCTGTGATCTCGAGCGGTTCTTCCTGCAGCTGCCGCACCACGATGCGTTCCTTGAGGGGCGTATTGGGCGGAACGAAGCCAAAGTCGACTTGGGCCGGTTCGAGCTCGAACTCTTGTTCGACGTGCACGGTAACCTCGAGTCCTACTTGCCGGTTCTTGGGGTCGTTCGTGGTCAAGGTCAACGTCTTGGTTGATTCAAACCCGGGAATGCGCTGCGGGATGACCAGGATTTCCATGTCCGCTTCGCTCTCTGGGGGAACCGGTTCGGCATTCACCATGCGGCCTTGCGTGCAGGCGCACGAGGTCTGAATGTCGATGATTTCGAGGGGCAGCTTGCCACGATTCTCGATGGTCACCACATGGGTCGAGGAGGCTTCGTTGGTCACCGTGCCGAGGTCGATCTCCCGTGAGGCAATGTGGAAGATCGGCCGCGCATCGGCAGCAGCGTTGCGCCCAGGGACTACCCCTTGGCCGGGCTTGAGCGCTTCGCCAGCGACGCGGCGGTTGCGAACTTGCTCGAGGAATTCTTCGTCATTGGAGGGCGCGCCGCCGCACCCTGCCATTGCCAGCAAGGCCCCAAGCACAAGGGCCGCTCCCGTAATGCAACGTGTAGGTCGATACATAATCATGTTGTTTCCGCCCGAAAGGTTACGCCATGCCTGGCTGTAATGCCGGCAAGGCTGGCCACTAAGCGGTCATATTCATCATCGCCGATGGCATGATCTTGCTCGATGCCGAGGAGCAAGGCCCCAACGACCGGCTCGAACAGCGGCATGGCGGTGCTCGCTTCAGGACATACGCGGTGTATCACAGTGCGCATGGCATCTACCAGCACGGGGCTTCTGCTCTTGAAGACACTGCCCGCCGTCACCACCGTAAACGGCTCCCGGGTCATGTTGAGCCGCCGCGCCGCCCCGTTCACCATCTGGCCGAGGTAGCGGCCATGACGTTCAAGCAAGTCGCAGGCCAGCGCGTCGCCTTCATAAGCCGCCTCGCAGACGACCTCAGCCATGGGCTCCAAATCGGCATAGGTGATTTCTTCGCGGTAGAGCGCATAGAAAAGCTCATCTATCGTGGCCTTTCCCGAGCGCCGCAGGAAGCGTTCGGTCAGGGCCGTAGGTTCGTAGATGTTGTCGCGGACGCGCCAGATGGCTTCGATGCCTTCACGGCCGATGCTTGAGCCGCTGGTCATGTCGCCAAAGGGCTCGCCCAGGCCGCCTACGCGCGTCTCCTCGCCTTTGCGGTTCGCCCCCGCACATACGCAGCCGGTGCCGCAAGCGATGACAATACCGTAGGGTTCCCGTAGACCGCCCCGCAGCGCGGCGAAGGAATCATTACGAAAGACCCGCGGCCGGCTGCCGAAGAGCGGCGTGTAAATGTCCCGCTCGAGCATCGCATAGTCTTCGGGCACGTCGGCCCCAGCGACCCCCATGCCAATGCCGGCAACATCATCAAGCGAAATGCCTGCGTCGTCTAGAGCGGCTTGTACGGCCTTCTGGTTTTCGATGGCCGCGGGCTCGACGCCGTGATACTCATAACTTCCGGTGCCGGCGCGGCCAAAGCCCGTCACGCGGCAGGATGCGTCGGCAACGAGGCAAAACGTCTTGGTGCCGCCTGCGTCTAGTCCGAGATAATAGCTCATGGAGCGGATCCGCCGCCGGATATACAGCGGATGTTTCGCAGCCGTATGGCCGGCTGCTTAGTTGCCTGCACCGCCTTGCGACGCGTTGTTCATGATGTCGCTGGCCCGCTGCGCGGCTCGGGTGCCGGGATACTTCTGAATAATCTCGCGCATGATGTCCATCGCACGCGTGCGGTTGCCCGTATTGCTATACGCCACCGCCTGATTAAAGAGCGCCGACGGCACCTTTTCGGTGTCGTTGGGGTAGCGCTGCGCCAGTTGTTCGTACGTATTGATCGCGTCGCTATAGCGCTGAAGCTTCATTTGGCTGCCGCCCTTCCAGAACAGGGCGCTCAATGCCTGGTCGCTCTGCGGATACTTGCTGAGAAATTCGTCGTACAAGCCGAGCGCTTCCTCATAATCGCCATCGATATAGCTGTCCTGCGCCCGGCGGTAATCGAGGATAGGGTTTCCAGCAGCGGCTTCGCCTTCGTCCGCGAGCGGCTCCGTGTCTTCGGCATCCGCGGTCTGCATGGGATCTGCAGCACTGTCATTGGGCACTGGCGTACGCGCCGGCTGGCTGGCCGCGCCGCCGTTGTCGTTATCGATCTGTGGCGGAGCGGGTACGTAAATGTCGTCCGCCGGTTCCGCCGCAGCGGCCGGGGCATCCACCCGCGGCACCGTCCGGCCAAATTCTTCGAACACCACCTCGCTGAGATTGTCGAGCTTCTCTTCCACCATCGCCAGCTTGCGCTGATTCTCTTGGAGCATGCCGGTCAACTGGCGGGTTTGCGCCTCGCTGTCTTGCACGCGCATGGTGAGTTCGGCCGAATTCTCGTTGAGCCGCGAAATAGACTCGCCAAGCTCGCCTTCCATGTTGCTCACCTTGCGGTGAATGGAGAACACGGTGTTCTCCATCTGGCTGCCGCCGCCCGTGGTTTCGCACCCGGTCGTGCCAGCCACAAAGGCCACGGCCATACCGCCCATCGCCGCCAACCGTGTTGCTTGTCTAATTCGCACACCCTGCCTCATAAAAAAATGGTCCCTGCCGCTTCGCCGTTGGTGCTGGTAGGTCGTGTATACGGGGCGTGCCTGCGGCCCGCGCCACAGGCACGCGTCCGACTGCCTGCTCTGTTATTGGGCCCGGCTAAATTCCGCGCGGCGGTTTTGTGCCCAGGCCGCTTCGTTGCTGCCGATGACCGCCGGGAACTCCTCGCCGTAGCTGATGGTAATGAGGCGGTTGCCGCTGATGCCCAAATTCATCAAGAACTCGCGCACGGCCAAGGCACGGCGCTCGCCCAGCGCCAGATTGTATTCCTGCGTGCCCCGCTCGTCGCAGTGCCCCTCGATTTGCACCATCACATTTGGATATTGCTTGAGCAATTCCGCGTTTTGCTTGAGCGTTGCCAGCGCATCAGGCCGCAGCGCGAAGCTGTCGTAATCAAAGTAGACCGGGCGCAGTCCGGAGTCGCGGTTGAACACCAGCGATTCCAGGTCGACGTCCGGCAATGCGGAGCCGCCCATGTCGTCGTCTGTCATCTCTGACGAAGCATTATCGAAGTCCGGATCGATCGGCGCTGGGTCCGTTCGCTGACAGGCCGTCATGCCCACGCCGAGGAACATGACGACGAGACCGGCCACCCAGGCACGGCCTGCAAATTGCTTGTGCATTGCTGTATTTTTCTCCTTGCTATTGGCTGCTAAGCAGCGAAATCATAGCAGCCGCTTGCCCCCGTTTCAATTCTCATGCGGCATCTATCGCGCTGGCTGCACCAAAGTTGCTTTCCACCGTTTCATGCCCGGCTTTCATGACATCCTGGATTTCACGGATGACCGCGAAACGCCGCGAATCCAGCCCGAGACACACGTCATGCAAGGCTGCCTTACGGGATACGCTGGACGCCATTTGTTAGGGAATCTTTACCGCCAACGGGGCGTTCGCGAAGCCGAATCCGGGCAGGTCTACCATAGCCAGATGCAGGAGGAAGCAATGATGACCCGGTGTTACGCAATGAACTCGACGGAATCGGCTCAGTGGTTTGACGAGCGCCCCAGCGTGCGCGTGCCTTTTCGGCGGCAACTGCTGCAACAGTTGGACGCGCAAGCGAGCGAACGCGGCGCCTCGTGGCGCAGGATACTTGTCTACGATGTTCACGAAAGCCTCGTCGCGGAGCGGTTGCTGCATTCGAGCAAATAACCCCCCCGCCTCGGCGCCACGTCCTATTTCGCCGCGGCGGATGCTCCGAGCGGCTCGGTCACCTGCACCGCCAAATGCTTATTGATGGCGTGCAGATATGCTTCGACGGCCGCACGGATAATATCCGTGCTGGCCCCCGTGCCGTAATACACATGCGAGCCAATGCGCAGGTTCACATGCGCTTCTCCGAGCGCATCTTTGCCGGGCGTCGCGGCCCGGATGTTGAACGTGTCGAGCTTGCCGCTAACGCCCGTTGCTGCTTCCAGCGCATTGCACGCAGCATCTACGGGGCCATCGCCAACCGCCGTTCGGATAAGCGGTTCATCGTCCCCGTGCCGCAATTTAACCATCGCCATCGCGGGGTCGCTGCCTGAGGTATAGAGCTTGTCGAGCTGATACACCTCGAACGTCTCCTCACGCATCGACGCCAGCAACACACGCAGATCATCTTCATAGACTTCGCGCTTCTTGTCGGCCAGTTCGATGAAGCGTTCGTAGAACTTGGTCAGTTCGTCGTCGGTGAGCGTAAAGCCCAACTCTTCACAACGCTTGCGCAAACCAGCCCGTCCCGAATGCTTCCCCAGTATGAGGTCGCTCTTGGCGCGCCCGACACTTGCCGGCGTCATGATTTCGTATGTGGCCTCGTTCGCGATCATGCCGTGCTGATGGATGCCCGATTCATGTGCGAAGGCATTGCGCCCGACAATCGGCTTGTTGTATGGCACCAGCAGGCCGGTGATGTTGCTCAAGAGACGGCTGCTGTTGGTGATTTCTGCCGTCACGATGCCGCATTCGTAAGGAAAGCGATCCGCGCGCGTATGCATGGCCATCACGACTTCCTCGAGCGAGGTATTCCCGGCGCGTTCACCAATGCCGTTTACCGTGCATTCGATTTGCCGGGCGCCGCCACGTACGGCAGCCAAGGCGTTGCTTACCGCCAAGCCGAGGTCATTGTGATTGTGACATGAAAACACGGCTCCGCCGCTGCCCGCGGCGTGCTCGCGCACATAGCGGAACATATGCTCGATTTCTTCCGGCGTGGTGTAGCCGACCGTATCGGGCAGGTTGATTACATCAGCGCCAGCCTCGATGGCGGTGGATACGAGTTGCGCGAGGAAATCGAGGTCGCTCCGGGTGGAATCCTCCGCGGAGAATTCCACGCGCTCGACCAGGCTCTTCGCCAACCGCACGCTTTCGCCAGCACTATCGAGCACCTGCTGACGGGACATGCGCAGCTTGTGCTCCAAGTGAATGTCGCTGCTCGCAATGAAGGTGTGCAGGGTGGGGTGAGCGGCGGGCTCGAGCGCCTCGGCTGCGCGCTCGATGTCGCCGGGCACCGTGCGCGCGAGCGCACACACGCTTGCATGCTGAATGGTCTGCGCCACCTTGCGCACCCCGCGGAACTCCTCCTCCGAAGCACGCGGAAAGCCAGCCTCGATCACATCCACGCCAAGCCGCTCAAGTTGACACGCCATCTGCAGTTTCTCGGCTTCGTTCATGCTTGCGCCCGGCGACTGCTCGCCATCGCGCAGGGTCGTGTCGAAAATGAAGATGCGCTCGTTCATGTGATCCTCGCTCGCGGGCCGCGTCCATTGCCTACCCGCCCGGTTCCGTGCCTCAAGACTCTTTCGCCTCAATGCTTTCAGCGCTGTAACATTCCAAGTGTCAGGAAGTTACCAAAGCCAGCAGCACCGCCGCAAAAAAAATGGCTGGCCTTGCAGGCCTTCTTGTAACTGCCGATGGCTATGCATACGCCGCCTGACGAGATGATATACTCGCGGCATGGCGGAATTGCATCCCAAGACGGTGCGGCGGCGCATCCTCGAGTTCCTATACGACGGCTATCTCGCTTCGCCGCTGCGCCTTTACGAGCCCAAGGATATTCTGGCTACGGGCCGCGTACCGAAAGACACGTTGTTTGTGAACGCCTGCTACTTGCACGACCGGGGTCTCATCGAAGTAAAGCATGGCTACACCCCAGGCATGTTCGAAGCGGCCCGCATCGTGCCAGCGGGCGTTGACTTCGTCGAGAGCCGCGTCCTGTTCGACACCACCTTTCCGCCGGACCCAAGCGATCTCGAAGAAGCAGCGCGCTTGTTGCCGTCTCTCATGGAACGTTTGGTGGAAGAAGCAGATTTCGCGCCCTTGGATGGAGAAGAGCGCGTGACCCTGCTGCGCGATGTCCAGTATCTGCGGGAGGAGTTGTCGCGTCCAGTGGAGCGTTGGCGGCGCTTGGTCGTCTGGACGTTTCTGAGTTGGCTCGAGGGCTACCGGGCCGACGGCGAACTCGTACTGCCGACGCTTCCCGAGGTGCGCGCCGCGGCCCAGCATGCAGCGGCCGAACGCGTGAGGATGGATCGCAGCGGCTAGCGCAGCACGCCCAGCAGCGCTTCAATGCGCGGGGTCGCGTCGTGCAAGCCACTGGCCACCTGGCGCATGTGGTCTTCGGTCAGCCCGGCCTTGATGGCCTCTTCATGCGGCGGTTCTGGCAGACAGCCATCCGTCTCGTCCCACATCCCAGCCTCGTATGCGATGTAATCCGCGGCCAAGACCACACGGCAACAGCGCGGGTCATGGGCACATTGGCCCGGTTCATGGTGAAAGCGAATCGCTTCCACGATGGTGTCGGGCATGTTCCAATGGGAGGCGAGATAGCCGCCTGCCTCAGCATTGGTAAACCCGAAAATGTCCATCTCGACATCGCGCAGGAGTTTCTTTTCTTGATGGGCGCGGGTCACGGCGCCGGAAAACATGTCGGGGTACAGGTAGTCGAGCACCACTTTGCCAATGTCGCTGAGGAGCCCGGCAATGAAATGGGGGCCGCCGGCGGACTGAGCGGACACGCGCACCAGGCGTTCTGCGGCGATACCGGTGGCAAGGGCATGACGCCAAAGCTTTTCCCGGTTGAACTCCGAACCGCTGCTGCCGAGCGCGCTGAAGGCGGTTGCGGAAAGGGCAAGATTGCGCACTTCGTTGAAGCCGAGGATGACGATCGCTTGCGTGATGGAATCGATCTCGCGGTAGTAGCTGTAATAGGCAGAATTCACGAGCCGAAGCAGGGTCGCCGACAGGGTCTGGTCGGACGCGATGATGCGGCCCAGGTCAAGCGCGCTCGAATCTGGATCCGACAACGTCGCCATGATCTGCGTGACGACGGCGGGCAGCGTTGGCAGTGCTTCGATGCGCGCGATGGCTTGTTCGACACTCGGCTCGTGCAACGGGCCCCTCCCCCCTTCGCTGACATTAAGCTTAACGTAGCGTGTTTTTCAGCAGCCCTATCTGTGGCTTACCTTAAGAATAGTGAATCGCCTGCAAAGGGGCAAACGGCCTTAGCGGGCCGGGGCTGGGCCGCTGGGGGAATGGGTCTACTGGCATGGATGTTTCCGGCACATCGCACGCGAAATCACATCGGCCAGATCGTGTCTTTAGCAAGGAGAAAGATAATGGCGGAAACTGCCACCAGCATGCCGGAAGAAGGGAAAAAGGCGCCGGAATTCAGCCTGCCCAGCATGGGCGGCGAGAAGCTTGGCCTCAAGAAATTTAAGGGGCAGTACGTGGTTTTGTATTTCTACCCGAAAGACGACACGCCAGGCTGCACCACCGAGGCCAAAGAGTTCCGCGATGCGGCCGATCAGTTTGGAGAAGCCAATACGGTGGTGTTGGGCGTAAGCCCGGATAGCATTGAGAAGCACTGCAAATTCCGCGACAAGCATGAACTCAACTTCGAATTGCTGGCAGATGAAGAGCACGCCGTCGCCGAAAAATATGGCGTCTGGGTTGAAAAGAGCATGTACGGCAAGAAGTATTGGGGCGTTCAACGGGCCACCTTCTTGATTGGCCCGGACGGGAAGGTGGCCAAGGTCTGGCCCAAAGTAAAGCCTCAGGGGCATGCCAAAGCCGTGCTCGAGGCCATCCACGAGTTGGCAGGCTAAGACCGCCCGCCGCACTACTTCATGACGGGACTGCCGTCGTCGCCCTCGTAGAGGGCTCCGTCTTCCAATACCTCGAGCCGGGCGCGGTAGAAAATCTCCTGAATGGCGTCAAGCGCCTTCGGACGCAAATCGCTGTCGCGCCGGATGCCTTCGTAGAGTTGCCAGCGGTTGTCGTTTTCGCTCATCACTAGAAGCGC
>CAZLBS010000090.1:8552-9675 GCA_964557505.1 uncultured Nitrospiraceae bacterium
GTGATCGCTCGCGGCGGGTTGTCTTGCGCTGGTATTCCCGCGAGCCGCGCAGGTAGAGCAAGCCGTCCTGCTTTTCCCAGGCATGGCCGGTCGCGCGGAATTCGCGGATCAATTCAGCACGCGCCGCGCGGGTGCGAATGGCCTGTTGCACTTCCTCGCCAGACAGTACAATCCCGCCATACCCCTCGATGCCCGGCTGTCGTTCACCCGCGGCGACCGCCTCTTCGATGTCGAGCGCCAACTCGTACATTTCTTCAGCGGGCAAGGTGGAATAGTCGGGCCGGGCGCCGCCAATCGAGGCAATGCGGACGCAGCCGCTCAAGAGCATTATGGCAATAGCAGCGGTCGTCACCAGTCCGGCGAGCCGCTTGGTCATCAGCTTGGCTGTCACGGTGTCTCATCTCCTTCGGGAGCGCCCATCACTACACGATTCTTGCCATGGCGTTTCGCCGCATACAATGCGAGGTCAGCCGAGCGGCTCAGTTCCTGGCTGACTCTCATTCTCTCATGGTCAGCCGAGGCGGCTCCAACGCTGATGGTGACCTTGACGCGCGCTCCCCCTGGGGCGACTTCGAAGGGCCGGCTGGCGATCATGGCCCGCAGCATCTCGGCTTTGGCTTTTACGCCTTCGAGGTCCGTCTGCGGCAAGATCACCGCGAACTCCTCTCCCCCATACCGCGAGATAATGTCGACTTTTCGCATGACGGATAGCATTCTAGCGCTCAGCTCTTTCAATACGGTATCGCCCGCGATATGGCCGTAGGTGTCGTTGACGTGCTTAAAGTCGTCCACATCGATGAAGATGACCGAAAGCGGCACGAGATACCGTTGGGCGCGCAGAAACTCTTCTTCGAGGCGGTCCACGAAATAGCGATGGTTGAACAATCCCGTCAAGCCGTCGGTGACCGCAAGGTGCTCGAGCCGCTCGTTGGCCAACTGCACCGTTTCAAAGAGGTGCGCCCGCTCCAGTGCGTTGCTCGCCGCTTCACTTACGATTTCGAGAAAGTTGACTTCCCGAGCGGTAAATGACGGCGTGGCACGGGCCGTCCGCAGCAGCAGCGATCCAACCTCGGGGTCGTCCAGGACGATGGGCACCACCGTTAAGGCGAACAGGCCCGCCTTC
>CAZLBS010000091.1:0-9668 GCA_964557505.1 uncultured Nitrospiraceae bacterium
CTTTGCTTTCGATTTCGCGCCTGCCTTGGCTTTGGTTTTGGCGGACGCCTTCTTCGCGGCTGCCTCCGGCTTTGACTTGGCCTTCGCTTTGGCCTTTGATTTGCTTTTCGCTTTGGGCTTCATCTTCGCGCCGGTTTCCGCATCGATGCTGTCCAGATGCTTCGCCGCTTCCAGAATGTTGCCCACGCTGGTGCTCACCTCATTGGTGATCACCACCCCCATCTTGCGCAAGTTGGTGAGGAACTCTTCCCAATCTTGATGGTTCCATCCGGTGCGCTTTTCGTTGACGAATTGCCCCGCCATTTCGAGCACCTGCTGACTGACGGATTTTTTCTTAGCGGCCATACCGTGCGGTCTCCTTCTGCCCCTGTCGAACGGCCCTCAGCAAGCCGTACGCGGCCCGCCAAATCACGTCCGCGCACGATGGGCGCCGTCCCCTGCGTGTCATGCTACGGCGGCGTTGCGGCCAGGTCAAATCACATAATGTCCAGCGTCCTGCATTCAGGCCATGATTTCGACGGCATCCTGCTCTACTTTTTCGCCGCGTGTGTAGAGGAAAAGGGCGAGGGCCGCCAGGAAGCCCAGTCCGATAAGGCCCTCCGGCCCGGCCAGATAATGGTTGGAGTCAGGGAAGAGGAAACGCCACACGCCCCCGAAATGCATGAGAAAGCATCCAAGGAAGATGGTGGTGGCGCCGAAAGATCGGGTGCGCCGCCAGATTTCACCGAGCACAAAGGCCAGCACCAGCGCCAGCAGGAGCGGCATGAGGACCGTTGCCGCGAGGTTGGCGCTTGGATCCGCCGCGTAGAAGGCGGGCACGATGGAGAGCCCCCATGCGATGCCGGTAACGCTGTATGCAGGAATGCGGCCGAGCGGGAGGAGCTTGGGCAAGAGATAGCCGCGCCATCCGCATTCCGTCATGGCGACCAGCGCCGCGCCAAGGGAAGGCCCTAGGATGATGGTCAGCGCAAGGCCGAAACTGAACAGGGCGGAAGAAGGCAAGAATCCAATGGACGCGTCGCGCCCCATCGCACGTTTGAAATCGTCGAGGCTTGCGTCGCGCGTGGCAAGCCCGAGCAGGTCGCTGGTAAACCAAATGGCCGCGAACAGGAGCGGCAAGCCGGCGATAGCGCCCAGCCACAGGGCAGGCGGCACAGGCCTGATCTTGAGCACCGGATGCGCCTCGTCGTTGAACAGCGCGGCCACCAGGAAGGCCGTCAGGCCGGGGATGCACAAGAAGAAGAGCGCGGCCACGCCTTGAAACCAAAGGCTGGGTCGCCCCTCGAAGGTGCCTGCGGCCATCGAACCAAATACGGCGAGATACGTGATGCCAAGCACCGCGGCGATAAAGGCGCCTGCTCCAAGCCAATCGGCCGATGCGGGCTGCTGCTCATGGCTCATAGCGCTGTACGACTCCCCAAGTTGAGCTTCCGTCCGGCGGCATGCGCGTGGGTGCATTCGCGTGACCCGCGCGCATTGCCCTAAGCTCAAAAGTATGCCAGCACCCGCCGCATGCCGCCAACTCGTGCCCGAGCATTAAAGTTTTGCTAGATGCCCGGCGAGGCAAGAAAATCCCTTGCATCTCGCCGGGCCATTGCTTATACTCGCGCCGTGCTGGGTGGTTGAATTTTTTTTCGTAGGGCGCTCTTAAACTATCGGCGCCGAAAGGGTTCATGGCATTGTTGAAGGGGCATGTAGCGCGTCTGGCTGCCGGAGTGCGGCCATTGCTCATTGCCGCGCTTTTGCTGCTCTACGCGGCGAGCGTTGCACATGCGCCGTTGATGCATGGCCATGGCGGCGATGCAGCCAAAGGTTGCGCGTGCCCGCACGATGCCGCAAGCACTGCCGGCGTGCTTTCCGATTCAGCCGCCGCCGCGCATGCTGAAGCCCACACTTGCGCGCTTTGCGTCTTAAGCCAGACGCCGACCATTGTGTCCCATCCCGGTGGGAAGCCCGTTACGTTCTCATCCGGAATTATCTCGGCTTGGCATGTTGTCCACTACCGGCAAGCATGCGCTGTTGGTCTTCCCTTTCTGCGTGGTCCTCCCATTCCTGCGTGACCCATAGTGGCCTGCCTGCGTCTTCTTTACGCACAGGCACATCCTTCGACACAACATTTTCCATTCACGCATTAGACCGAAATCTGGCGGCGCGGCCACAACTCGGCTGCGCTGGGACCATGCAAAGGGATCACAAACCATGGATTACCGTATCGCGCGTCCTGCGAAGCAGGGCTTTACCCTCATTGAATTGCTGGTGGTCATTGCCATCATCGGCATTCTGGCGGCCATTCTGTTGCCGGCACTGGCGCGTGCCCGTGAGGCAGCCCGCCGCGCGAGCTGCCAAAACAACCTCAAGCAGCTGGGCCTCACCTACAAGATGTACTCCAATGAATCACGCGGCGAGCGCTTCCCGTCGCAGAAAGTCGAGAATTGCTTAGGCGGCATTTTTGCTGCCGAGCAGATCTTCAACGGTTATCAGATCTTCCCGGAATACCTGACCGACCTCAATGTCCTCATCTGCCCGAGTGCGTCTTCGGGCGCTACGGCGGTCGAGGTGTTCGATGAAGGTCAGACGGAAAGCACCTGGTTCCGCGGCGATTATGCCGGCCGTCCTAACGCTCCCTGGGTGGGTGCCTTCGACGGCGTGGTGCAGCCTTGCGAAATCAGCGACCATCCCTACACCTACTTCGCCTGGGCGGTGAGCGATCGTTTGCTCGATACCGAGGAAGAGATCGAAGCCTTTGAACTGAATGTGTTCGCCACGGGCACCGACCCCGAAGGCCTCGCTCCGCAGATTGCTGCCAATCCCGATGTTGCCGACAACGATTGGCGCGTCGCCGATGGCACTGGCACCGGCGGCGGAGACACCATTTTCCGCCTGCGCGAAGGCATCGAGCGGTTCTTCATCACCGACATCAATAATCCGGCAGGGAGCACCGAAGCCCAGTCGACCATCCCGATTTCTTGGGACAACATCTCGGAGGAACCGTCGCACTTCAACCACGTGCCTGGCGGCGCGAATGTGCTCTACCTCGACGGCCACGTCGAGTTTCTGCGCTGGACGCCGACCAACTTCACGCCAGAAGGCTTGCCCGTCGATCCTGAGTTCCCGATGGATGGCGGCGGCCTCATTCTCCATGAAGCCACCGACGAGTTCGGCGAAGAAGACGAAGAAAACTTCTAGCCGTACCCGGTAAACATGCGCTCATGGCGGCCGCTCCTCTATTGGGAGTGGCCGCTTTTTTCGTCTAGCGAGAGACGCACGAAGCTGTTTCTTGACCTCCATCAACGGCGTGCGCATGCCGCGCTTTGTATCGGGGCTGCTATGCCGGCGGCCGGCGCCGTAAGATGATGGCATGGCTAAAGGTGGAAAGAAGCGGCAGAAGGTGCGCAAGCGCCAGTGGGACGCCGACGACCTCAATACGTTTAGCGGAGAGCAGCGGCGCTTTCGCGGGCGGGATGAGTCGCGCGATGTCGTACACACGCCGCTGGCGGAAACGTTCGACCCCATCGAGCCGAATGCAGTCATCGCAGGGCCCTATGGCCTGTTGGCCTTTGTATGCATGAACGGCGAGCAATTCGTCGCGCGGGTCGATGAGCGCCTGACGAACGGCAAGACGTCTTTCCTCGCGCCCGGCGATGACGTATTGGTCGAACGGCGCGGCGATGAGTGGTTTGTGCAGGCTGTTGCTCCAAGGCGCACGCGCCTCTCCCGGCCAGCCATCATGAAGAACCGGCCCCAGACGCTCGCCGCCAATGTAGATGTGCTGGTCGTCGTGGCCGCGGCCAAGCACCCTGCCTTTCGGCCGGGACTTGTCGATCGGTTCTTAATTGCCGCGCAGCGTGGCGGAGTCGAACCCATTCTCTGCGTCAACAAGATGGACTTGGTGCAGAACGCGCCCGAGCCGGTCGAAGCATACCGGCGGCTGGGCCTGCCCGTGTTCGAAACGAGCTGTGCCGAAGAGCAGGGCATCGCACAGTTGCGCGATTACCTCACGGGCAAAACGGGCGTGTTCTCCGGTCATAGCGGCGTTGGCAAGAGTTCACTCGTCAATGCGCTTGACCCCAGTCACGGCATCGTCACGAGCGGCGTAAGCGAGTCCACTTCGAAAGGCCGCCATACCACCACCTCGGCGCGTCTCTATGAACTCGAAGGCGGCATCCGCATCATCGACACCCCAGGCATTCGCGAACTGGGTCTGTGGGAAGTCACGCCTGAAACGGTCGGCAAGTACTTTCCGGAAATCGCCGAAGCAGCGGAGCACTGCAAGTTTCGCGATTGCTCCCATACGCATGAGCCCCATTGCGCGGTGCAGGAAAAAATGGAGTCCGGGGATATCAGCCGCCTGCGGTATGAGAGCTATCTACGCATTCGGGACAGCGTGAAGACGTAAAGGCTCGGCGCAGAGGGCCGCGGGGAGCGGAAGTCGTACGCACAGCATGACAGCCGAGCAGTCCTCTACGCAGGGTCATGCTGTGTACGCGGCCCGGCGGCGTTACACGGCCTGCGGGATCTCCTGCCCTAGGAAGCCGCGGACGCTTTCGAAGATGCCCTCTACGCCGAGGCCGATGTCCTCGAGCTGTTCGGCGCGGGTGGCATGCGGGACAAAAGCATCAGGGAAGCCCAGGCGCTTGACCCGGGTGTCGGCGAGTTGATTGGTCTCGGCAAGATATTCGAGCACGGCTGAGCCGAACCCGCCCACAATGGAATTCTCTTCCACAGTGATGATGGGCTTTCCAGCGGCTTCGTTCATGAGCAACGTGTCAAGCGGCTTGGCCCAACGCGCATCGGCCACGCCCACGTCGAACCCTTCCTCTTGGGCAAGGCGCTCGGCGGCTTCAAGGCAATTCGCGGCGACGGGCCCGAGCACGAGAATCGCCGCGTCTTCGCCGTGGCGCAGCCATTCACCGCGTTCGATGCTGAGGCGTTCCCCTTCACCCGCGCCGATATTCGGGGCCGCGCCGCGGGCGTAGCGCACCGCTACCGGACCGTCTTGCGCAAGCGCGTAACGAATCATCCGCCGCGTATCGATTTCATCGCGCGGCGCAAGAATGCGGATGTTTGGTACGCAGCGCAAAAACGAAATGTCGAACGCACCCTGCTGTGTCGGGCTGTCCTCGCCGACAGCCCCTGCACGGTCAATAGCGAAAAGCACCGGCAGGTCCTGGAGGCACACATCGTGAATGGCCTGGTCATAGCCGCGCTGCAGAAAGGTCGAGTAGATTGCGCAGACCGGCTTCATGCCTTCGCAGGCAAGGCCCGCTGCGAAGGTCACTGCGTGCTGCTCGCAAATGCCGACGTCATAGACACGCCCAGGCAGCGCTTGCTCGACTTTCGATAGGCCTGTCCCGGTTGGCATGGCGGCCGTAATGGCGGCAATGCGTTCGTCTTTAGCGCCTTCTTCAATAAGCGTTTCCGCGAAGGCATCGGTGAAGGTCTTCGGCTTTTGTTCGTTGCCGTTGCCCGTGGCCATGAACACGCCGGTGCCTCGGTCGAACGGCTTGACGCCGTGATATGTCAGCGGGTCCTGTTCCGCCGGCTCATAGCCTTTGCCCTTTTGCGTGACCACGTGGAACAACACCGGGCCTTCGAGTTCTTTGATGTTGTCGAGACACTCGACAAGGGTATGCACGCAGTGGCCATCGACCGGGCCGACGTATTTCAAGCCGAGCGCTTCGAACATCGTGCCGGGCACCAAGAGGCCTTTCAGCGCATTCTCCATTTTGCGCGCCGTGCTGTGGAAGCTTTCGGGCAGCATCTTCTTGAAGTCGCCCTTGGCACGGTTATAGAGCCCGTTGGTAATCAAGCGGCTAAGGTACGCCGACATCGCCCCGACGTTCGGTGAAATGGACATCTTGTTGTCATTGAGAATGACCAGGAGATTCTTTTCGAGATAGCCCGCGTGGGCCATGGCTTCGAACGCCATGCCCGCTGTCATGGCGCCGTCGCCAATCACCGCGATGCAACGCTTGTCTTGGTTCTGGTGCGCCGCCGCGGCTGCCATGCCCAGCGCCGCGGAAATCGAGGTCGAGCTGTGACCGACCCCGAACGGGTCATAGGCGCTTTCGCTCCGCCGCGGGTAGCCGCTCAAACCGCCGCGCCGGCGAATGGTATTGAGGGCATCCCGGCGGCCGGTGAGCAGCTTATGCGCATAGCACTGGTGACCCACGTCCCAGAGCAACAGGTCGCGCGGGGTGTCGTATATGTAGTGCAAGGCGATGGACAGCTCGACCACGCCCAAATGCGGCGCGAGATGGCCGCCTCCTTCAGAGGCCACCGCCAAGATGCGCTGCCGGATCTCGCCGCTCAGTTGTTCCAATTGCTCATGGTCCAGCAAGCGCAGGTCCGCTGGCGAGTCGATGCGATCCAGGATCGGCGTGTTGACAGTCACGATAGCGCACTTCCTTCCCTGGCATGCCGGACGAGAGCGGACCGGCATGCAGCCCCATGGCTTTGTATTTCAAAGCACTCGATGAGTATAGCGCGGCGCGCATCAATGCGCAAGGGGTAACGCGGTACAGGGGCATTTGTTACACTGCGGTTTTTAACGCACCCGCCGCAAGCATACCGAAGGAGTTCTGCGTGGAATACGATGAACCGGCACTGCTGGAACCGTCCGATCAAATTTTGACGCTGCTGGAGGCGGGGAAACGCCCAGCGCTGCAGGCGTACCTGGACGGCCTCTCGCCGGGCGACATTGCCCGGGCGATGTCGCGGCTCGACCGCGAAGCGCATCACGAAGTGCTCACGCTGCTGCATTCCCGCAATGCGGCCGACTTGATCGAAGAACTGCCGGATGCCCAAGGGGCGGAACTCCTTGACGAGCTGGCGCCTGAGGAGGCGGCCCGCATCGTCGAACAGATGGTGTCTGATGAGCGGGCGGATGTCTTGGCTTCGATGCCGCCCGAGAGCGCCAATGCGATTATTCATGCGCTTCGGCCTGCCACAGCCCGGGACATTCGCCAACTGCTGCGATTCCCGCCGGACACCGCCGGCGGCTTGATGATTACGGAGTACCTCTCTTACGACGAACATGCCACCATCAACGAAGTCATCGATGATATGCGGCGCAATGCCAAAAAGTATCAAGAGTACAGCGTCCAATATATCTATGTGCTGGGCGATGATGAAACGCTCGCGGGCATTGTGCCGTTGCGCGGCCTGGTTCTTCGCCCGGGCAATATCGACCTTAAGTCGATCATGATCCGCGATGCGCAGTTCGTGCACTATGACGCTGACCTCGACTCGTTGGAACAACTCTTCGACAGGCATCATTTCTATGGCCTGCCGGTGCTGGATTACCGCCACCGTCTGATAGGCGTGGTCAAGGCTTCGGATGTGGAGGAAGCGCTGGGCGAGCGCGCCGAGAGCAATCTCATGCGCGCGAGCGGCATCGTCGGCGAAGAACTCCGCGTGATGCCGCTGCGCATCCGCAGTACGCGCCGGCTCAGCTTCCTGGCTCCGAACATTGTGCTCAACATGATTAGCGCGAGCGTCATCGCGCTCTTTACCGACACGCTCGACAAGGTGATCGCGCTGGCTGTGTTTCTTCCCATCATTTCCGACATGAGCGGGTGCAGCGGCAACCAGGCCGTGGGCGTCAGCATTCGAGAATTGAGTCTCGGCCTTATCCGGCCCCGCGACTATGCGAACGTCTTTTGGAAAGAGATGCAGGTTGGCCTCATCAACGGCTTGAGCCTTGCGCTGCTCATCGGCTTGGTGGCACTGGGCTATGGCTACATCTGGGGAGGCTTCGAGCGCGAATACGGCTATCTCTTGTTTGGCGTCGTCGTGGCGGGAGCGCTTGGCATCAATACCCTAATCTCCGTTTGTCTCGGCGGCCTGATTCCGCTGGCGCTAAAGGGCATCGGCTGGGACCCAGCCCTGGCCTCCGCACCTATTCTCACCACCGTCACCGATATGGTCGGCTTCTTCTTGGCCCTGCTCTTTGCCGGCATCATGCTGGCGTGAATATGGTTGCGCCATTTGGTTGACACCACCCTGCGTTTTCGCTATCCTTATCGCTTGCGCCTCGTGATTCCTGTGCGCCCTTTGTGTGCGCGGCGCCGGCAATGCCATTGCAGGCCGTTGGGCCTTTCCGGATTTGAACGCTTTTGGAGATGCAACTGTGAAGACGTATGTCCCGAAAGAAGGGGACCTTGAGCGGAAGTGGTTCGTCATCGACGCGAAAGGCAAGGTACTTGGCCGTGTCGCAACGGAGGCCGCCCGCATCCTGCGCGGCAAACACAAGCCCAGCTTTACGCCCTTCCTCGACTGCGGCGACAGTGTGATTATCGTCAACGCTGCTGAGGCCAAACTGACCGGCAACAAGCGCGTCGACAAAATGTACTACCGCCACAGCGGCTACATCGGCGGCATCAAAGAACAAAGCTACGAAGCCATGGTCGACAAGCATCCGACCCGCGCCATGACACTCGCTGTTCGGGGGATGCTGCCACATAACAGCTTGGGGCGCAAGCAGTTGCGCCATCTTCGCGTCTATGCGGGCCCCGAGCACGAGCAAGAAGCGCAAAACCCGGAACCGCTTGAACTCAAGCAGCGGTAGACGCGAGCAACGCGAAGGATTTCGGACACCGTGACCAAGACCGACCCGAATACGAACGAGATTGTTGCCCTTGGGCGCCGCAAAGAGGCCTCGGCACGCGTGCGTTTGAAGCCCGGCACCGGCAACATCTTCGTCAACGGCAAGAATATTTCTGAGTACCTGCAGCGCGACGTGCTAGTGACGCTTGCGAAACAGCCATTCGAAGCCACGGAAACGCTCGGCAAATTCGACGTGCGTGCGCGTTGCACCGGCGGCGGGCTGTCCGGACAGGCAGGCGCCCTGCGGCTGGGCATCGCGCGTGCGCTTGACGCCTACGATGATAAGTGGCATACCATCCTGCGCCGCAATGGCCTGCTGACCCGCGATGCCCGCGAAGTCGAGCGGAAAAAGTACGGCCAGCCGGGCGCCCGCAAACGCTTCCAGTTCTCCAAGCGCTAGGCCTCCCGCGAAACTCGCACCCCTCTTTCGGGTATCTATACGCGTGACCGTGTCCCAACTTCGGGCCGGTCGCGCGTTTTTTACTTGTGTCGCACTTTTCACAGGACTGGAAAGCGAGTCCCTTTTCTGCTACGGTGCATCCAGTGAGATACTTAATTCGTTCGGCTTCGTTCAGTGCTGGAGCCATTCAGGCTTGACATTGATACGTAGGCGTGCGAAAACAGAGGAGCTGTCTTATACCGCGTTTGTAGGAAAGAGAAGCTTTTCGGTGGGTAGGGGGCCGCGAAAGCGGCAAACCGATTGAGAGTACAGGCGTATGTCAGGAGAGCACTCACGATATCGCGAGGACGAGGCCACGCGTCCTTGTCCTGTATGCCGCATGCCTGTGAGCACGCTGGCGGTGAAATGCCGCTTCTGCGGCGCGGAGCTTGGCCGGCCGCGGGAAGAAACCCGCAAGCTCAGCATCGAGGAACTGGGCGGGGAGACAGTGAAGCACTATGCCCCGTCGACCAACGTGATGGACGCGCTTGAATCCTACCGTACGGATGAAATCATCACGCGCGGCAGCCAGACAAAGAGCCAGCCCGCGAAGAAGAGAGGCTGGGGGAAAGGCAGCAAGCAGGAAGCAGAGCAAGTCGTCGACGCCGACATGCCGGAACTC
>CAZLBS010000092.1:0-3533 GCA_964557505.1 uncultured Nitrospiraceae bacterium
GGGTTCGCGCGGCGGCACGGCTTGGTGGGAGCAATTCCAGCAGCCCTGGCTGCTTGCCGCCGGGGGGGCGCTCCTTGCCTTGGCCGTCGTTTTCGGAGCGGCCTGGTGGAATGCTGCCTATCATCGAAGCATCGCCGAGACCCGCTTGACCCAAGTCGAGTCCGATCTCGCGATGGCGCTCACCGACATTCAGCAATTGCGGCGCGAGCGCGATGCTATCCAACAGCAAGGGGCCGAACAGCAAGCCGAACTTCAGCGCCTGCGCGGCGAATTGCAATGGCTCGAAGACCGTCTCCGTATGGCGCGCGAGGATGCCGAAGGCGATAGCCCCATGCGCCGCGCGGACATTCCCCGGCCACAAGACGGCGATCGTCAGCCCGCCTCGGAGGAAGCGTTCATGCAGCCGCCCCCCGCCGGCGCCATCGAGCAGCCTTCCCCGCAACAATACGAAATCAACGTTGGCCAATTGGAGCAACAAGTTCAGGGCGTCGACCCGGGCATGGCCCTCGGTCAATTGCGCCCCCAATTCACCCCGGATGGCGTGACCTCCAACAACTTTTCGTCGATCCCAATCGCACGTCAACTCGGCCTTCAGGATGGCGACGTCATCAACTCCATCAATGGCCTGCCCGTCAATAGCCTTGGAAACATTCAGAGCCTTGCGCAGCAGCTTCGCGGCGCACGCAGCTTCCAAGTTCAGGTCACGCGAAACGGCCAGACCCTGACCCGCACCTACTCCCTCCGGTAGCCATTGCCCCTTTCGGCCTTTTGGAAATTCAGGCCCGTTACGTAGGACTCGTATGGCGCTCATTCTGCGCTAACGGTCAGCAGTTATTTTCTACCCCATGTTTTCAATCGGGCATTCATGAAACCAAACAGGAGAGAAACGACGATGACATTGGGTAAACGAGCGGGGTTCACGCTCATCGAGCTGTTGGTGGTCATTGCCATCATTGGCATTCTGGCCGCCATTTTGCTGCCTGCGCTGGCACGGGCGCGTGAAGCCGCCCGCCGCGCCAGTTGCCAAAACAATCTCAAGCAATTCGGGCTCATCTTTAAGATGTATTCCAATGAATCCCAGGGGGAGCGCTGGGTCGTGCAGGGCACGGAATTCGACATTGATGAAGACGATCAATTCGAACCTGTGGGCATTTTCCACGGACCCGCCCTGTATCCTGAGTATCTGACCGACCCCAACATCATGTTCTGCCCCTCGGCCGCGGGCCTGTCGGAAGGTTTGGCCGCGGTCGATTGCCCGGGCGGCGAATGGTGCGACGAAACGATCGGGGGCTTGGACCCGCAGCAGATTGACGACGACCTCGTCAGCTACTCCTACCTTGGTTGGATGACGGAGAACGTGGGCGTTTGGTCAGCCGCAAGTTTGTACTTGGCGGGCATCGACCCCAATGTCGGCAGCATTCTCGGCGGCGCTGTAGGCGGCACCACGGTGCCAAGCGACTTCGACAACAATGACGACCTGTTGGACTTCCTCGACCAAGACATGGACTTGACCCGTTTCAACGCGATTACGGGCCCTGAAAGCTTCGCGGCCTTCACGCAGAGCCTAATCACGACCCTCGGGAGCCTCGGACCGCTCTTGGGCATCGAATTCGACCCCGCATTTTTCGAGGGCGTGACCCTTTCCGGAAACGGTGAAAGCACGAATATCTACCGCCTGCGGGAAGGTATCGAGCGTTTCCTGATTACCGACATCAATAATCCGGCGGCCAGCGCTCAAGGGCAGACAACGGTCCCGGTGATGTGGGATGAAGCGCAATTCAACCCAGTCGATGGCGGCAGTCTCCGTTTCAATCACATTCCCGGCGGCGGTAATGTGCTGTACCTGGACGGACACGTAGACTTTCTGCGGTATCCAGGAGAGCACCCGCTCGACGAAATCAACATCTTGATCGGCGAAGCGCTTTAATCTGCACAGCGCACCAGCAAGAAATGCGCCGCGGCTCGCTGAATTCGCAGGAGCCGCGGCGCTTTTTCATGGCATCAGCAGACAGGCGGGTTGTTGGAGACCGGCTGACCGTCGTAGCACGACTCGATAATGTTGCCTTCCGCATCGCAATAGCAGGTGTCGGTTTGGAATAAGTCCCACTGCTCCTTGTACGCCGACATCCATTCCAAGTGCTTCGCGATGGCATCTGCGCCGGCGGCAATATGTTCGCCGTCGGCCAGGACGGGCAAATGATGCTGACCAATCTCGCGGGGCGCCTGCCTCTCATCCGTCACGTCGACCACCTTATGCGCCAACACCATGTCCTGCAGCTTGGTGGCAATGTCAGCGCCTTCTCTACTTTCCGGTTTGCGGTACAGCGTAAGCATTGTTTTCTCCTTATGTTTACTTCTGATCAACAGCGCCTCGGGCCGGTGCTATTCACGAGGCCGCTCGGGTGCTTGCACCCGTCCGTTCATCCATGGAAGCATGCGCAACCGCAACACGGAGTCAACGGGAGATGTGCTGATGCCCCATGCAGAGAATGCCGTGAGCAGACGAGACCTCTTGCGATTGGCGGGCGCGGGCGCGGCGGCGGCGGCGCTGCCAAGCGGCCCAGCCGAAGCCGCCGCGCCCGCCAGGCCTAATATCCTGCTGCTCATGACCGACCAGCACCGCGCCGATTGCGTGGGCGTGGATGGCAACGCCGCCATTCAAACCCCGAACATTGACCGCATCGCGCGAGAAGGGGCCTACTTCCGCCAAGCCTACTCCAGCACGCCGACCTGCACGCCCGCGCGCGCCGCGCTGCTCACGGGGCTCTCGCCCTGGGGCCATGGCATGCTCGGGTATCACAAAGTCGCCGAGCGGTATCCGCTTGAGATGCCCCGCGCCTTGGCCGATGCAGGCTACTACACCTGCGGGATCGGCAAGATGCATTGGGACCCCCAACGCAATACGCATGGATTTCACAAAACCATCCTCGACGAATCCGGCCGTGTGCAATCGCCTGAGTTCAAGAGCGACTACCGCTGCTGGTTCGACAGCGCCGCGCCCAACCTCGACCCGGACGCAACGGGGCTCGGCTGGAATGACTACCGCGCCCGGCCCTATGCGCTGCCCGAGCGGCTCCATCCCATCCATTGGATTGGCGATGTGGCGGTGAACTTTCTTTCGAGCTACGAACGCGGCGAGCCGTTTTTCCTCAAGGTTTCCTGGGAGCGTCCGCACAGCCCCTATGACGCGCCCGCGCGCCTGTTCGGCCAATACCGGGACGCACCCATTCCGGAGCGGTTCGTTGGTGATTGGTGCAGCCGTTATGCGCCGCCAAGCGGCGACAGCTTCAACAAGTGGCATGGCGACCTTGGCGCCGCCCAAGCGCGCGATTCCCGCATCGGCTACTACGGCTGCGTGACGCAGATCGACGAACAAGTGGGGCGCATCCTCCAAACGCTCGAACAACGCGGCATGCTTGGCAATACATTGATTCTCTTTCTGTCGGATCATGGCGACATGCTGGGCGATCACCATTTGTGGAGGAAGTCATACGCGTACGACGGCAGCGCGCGAATTCCAATGGCGATACGCT
>CAZLBS010000092.1:3543-9660 GCA_964557505.1 uncultured Nitrospiraceae bacterium
TGGGCGCGTTGCAACGCGGACAGGTGCGGCATGAGTGCGTCGAAATCCGCGACGTGCTGCCGACCTTTCTCGAGGCCGCCTCGGCTGAAGGCGCGGACCAATGCGAAGGCAAGAGCTTGCTCGGCTTGCTCGGCAATGATGGCGAAGGCTGGCGGGAAGTCATCGACTTGGAGCACGACATCTGCTACGACAAAACCAATCACTGGACCGCGCTGACGGATGGGCGCGTGAAATATATTTTTCATGCGTATGACGGCAGCGAGCAGCTCTTTGACCTGAGTGAGGATCCGCATGAATTGCATGACCTGGCGCCAGTCCCCGCTCACGAGCAGCGGCTCGCCGAGTGGCGCGCGAGGATGGCGGAACATTTGGCTCCGCGTGGGAAGGAGTGGGTGCGGAACGGACGGCCCATTCCACGGCCCCGCGGCAACCGCCTGGGCCCGAACTACCCTGCAGCCCCCGCCTGAACGCCGGGCTGCCCCCTAAAGGAAGCGGGCGCGGTCTCCGTCAATCGCGTCGAACAGCGACACGTGTACGTCTCGAAGCAGCTGATCGAGCCGGACCATCGGCAAGCCAAGCACATTCTGGTAGCATCCGTTATATGCCGACACCAGCAGGCTGCCTGGACCGTCTACGGTATACCCGCCCGCCCGGTCAACGGGTTTCACGGCGTCGACGAAGGCATCGATCTCCGCGTCGCTTAAGGGGCGAAACGTAACTTCCGTCGTCTCATGTCCGGTGACCACTTGGGTGGATTCCAAGTCTATGACGGCGAGGCCGGTGATGACTCGGTGCGTGCGGCGGGCCAGCCGGCGCAACATCAGGCGCGCATCATCCAGCGTCGCGGGTTTGCCAAGCGGCTCTTCACCTAAAAACACCAGAGTGTCCGCGGCGATGATCAGCGCCGGTGGGCTCGATCGCGCGGCGACATCCCGCGCCTTGCTCAGCGCGTTCGACTCCACCATGGCCTCTGGCTCGCCCTCGAAGTGTTCCTCGGCCTTGCTGGGCGACACATCGACGTCCAATCCCAGCGCTTCCAAGAGCGCGCGCCGCCGTGGGGAGGCCGAAGCTAACACGATGCGGGTCATGAGCGGTCCTTCATGCGGGCGGAGACTTTCGGCGCAGGCGCTCTAGCGCGCCGGCGCCCTGGGCCTATGCCGTTGCGGGGGGATTGTCTATGGCTTGCCGCACCGCATGCAAGAGTTCCCGCGCGCCGAAGGGTTTCTTGATAAACCACAATCCATCTTCCAGCAGCCCCGTGGCATCCTGTGCATCTTCGCTGTACCCGCTGGTGAGGATGGCAGGAATGCCCGGCCGGCGCCCGGCGATACACGCGTGCGCGTCGCGGCCATTCATTTCAGGCATGCCCATATCAAACAGCAAGCAGTCAACCGTGCCTTCGTGAGCCTCGAAAAGCTCCACGGCTTCGCGCCCATTTTCGGCCAATAGAACGGTGTAACCTGCGCGCGTCAACAGCACGCGCGCCAGATTCCGCACCATCGGCTGGTCTTCCGCGACGAGGATTGTTTCGGAGCCGCCTTCGAGAAGGCACTCGCGCGAAGTGCTTGGCGCGGCAGGCGTGGCATCCGACGCGGGCAAATACACCCTGAATATCGTACCCAGGCCTGGCTGACTATCGCAGCGCACGAATCCTTGGTGCTGCCGCACGATGCCGTACACTGTGGCCAGCCCCAGCCCCGTGCCTTTGCCCTGTTCTTTCGTGGTGAAAAAGGGCTCGAAGACCCGCTCCAAAATGCCGGCCGCCATGCCGCAGCCGGTATCGCGCACCGTGAGCACCCAATGCCGCCCCGGCTTCACGAAAGGCGTCTGCTCATTCTTGTGCGGAACGACTACGTCCTCCTCGACAGCGATGGACAATACGCCGCCATCCGGCATCGCATCACGCGCATTGACGCATAGGTTCAGCAGCACCTGATCGACCATGCCGGCATCCGCTTGCACCATGGCGGGCTTCTGACTCACCTGAAATTCCACTTGGATACGTTCGCCGATCACGCGTGTAATCAAGTGCATAATGCCCCGCACGGCATCATTCAGATCGATGGTTTCCAGGCGCATCATCTGACGGCGGCTGAAGGAAAGCAGTTGGCCCACCAGCGCCGAGGAACGCCGGGCCCCTTCCCGCGCCTCCTTTAGGTGGCCGTGCGCCGGATGCTCAGGATGCAGGGCGTCGATGGCCAGATCCGTATAGCCATGGATGGCCTGCAAGAGATTGTTGAAGTCATGGGCGATGCCGCCGGCAAGTTCGCCTATGGCTTCCATTTTCTGCGACTGCCGCAGTTGCTCTTCCAACTCGACCCGTTCGGTGATGTCGATGTTGATGCCCGTCATGCGAAGGGCCCGGCCCGGCGCCCCGTTTGCGCTGGGCTCGCGCTGAACGACGGCATAACCCTTCAAGTGGCGAATGCTGCCATCAGGATGCAAAACGCGAAACTCGGCGTCGAAGGGGCGATCCTCTTTGAGTGCGGCTTCGACGTCCCGCAGGGCACGGGCGCGGTCATCTGGATGCAACGCCTCCCGCCACGTTTCAATCGTGCCGTCGAAATCGCCGGGTTGCAGGCCATACAAGGCGCACATGTGCGCGTCCCAAATCAGACGGTTGTTGATGAGGTCGAGGTCCCAGATGCCGAGGTTGGCCGACTGCGTCGCCAATTGAAGACGTTCCGACAATTCGTGTACGCGGGCTTCCCGCTCGACTCGCTCGGTTATGTCGTAGATGTGGCCATGCCAGAGTACGCTGCCATCGGTCTGCCGCTCTGGCATCGCGTTGCCTTCGAGCCAACGCACGCCGCGCTTCGGAAGACAGACGCGGTACTGGTCATGCCAGGGCTTCAATTCTGCGAACGACTCTTCTATCACAGACTTGACATGGTCAAGGTCATCCGGATGAATGCGCCCAAAAACGGGGCTCGCGTCGAGCCGGATCTCCTCCGGCGCCACCTCATAAATGGATTCAACGCCCGCGCTGGCATAAGGGAAAACGGCGTGGCCGCCGGGCCACATTTGATACTGGTAGATAAACCCGGGCACGCGGTCAGACAGCTGTTGCAACAAGTTTCGCTGCGCTTGGAGTTCAGCCTGTTGCTCTTTTCGCTCCCGAATGTCCCGCAAGACGGCGGTGCTTTGCCATTCGCCGTCAATCTGGGAAGCAGCCAGCGACAGCTCAATAGCCACGCGTGTTCCGTCGCGGTGCAGCGCTTCCAACTCGACTGTCCGGTTGAGCAAGGCGCCGCGGCCCGTTTCTTGAAAAGCCCGAAAAGCCCTGCCCTGCGCCTCGTGGTATTCGGGCGGGGTCAAGAGACGATGGATATCCGCGCCAATCACTTCCTCTTGAGTGTAGCCCAGAATGTGCTCCGCCGCTTCATTCCAAAATGTCACGCGGCCACGCCCGTCGAGTTGGATGATGGCGTCACGCGTCGTCGACGTGATGTTGCGCAGGCGGGCTTCACTCTCCCGCACGGCCTTTTCGGCTTCGAGGCGGCTCGTCACATCGCGAGCGGTGCCCGCGATGTATCGAGGCTCTCCCTGTTCATCGCGCACAAGGCGCGTTTTACATTCCATCACGATGCGCGTGCCGTCTTTCGCGAAGTTGACGACCTCGCCTTGCCACTCGCCCTCGCTGCGGGTGCGGCTGACGATTTCCTCTTGCGTCGCGCCTGCGTCGGGATCCTCCCCAAAGGCCCGAACATGCCGCCCCAGCAAGCTGTCTTCATCTTGCTGCAAATTGCGGTAGCAGGTGCGATTCATGTAAAGGATCGCGCCGTCAAGATCCGTCAGTACCACCTGGTCGCTGATTTCATTCAGAATCATGTCCTGCAGGCCGTGCTGGGCATCCCGCAACAAATTCAGAGCGGCCGCCGCAATGCACGCAGCGAGCCTCGAGAGAAATGCCGGCGCAAGCAAATGCCCCCTTTGCTGCTCGCTTTCCTTGGGCAATGCCAATACAAGGGCGCCGGCGTCTTGGCCCGCGTGATGCAGCCGCAAGGTCACATGCCGTTCCGGTCCTGCCGTTTCCTGGTAAGGACAACCGTGGCATGACACCGGCCCCAAGGTTTCCACGCCGCTCTTCAGGCACGCCTTTGCGGAAGACATGCAAAATGCTTTGCCCTTCCCCGCCAATTGCTTTACCTGAGCACTATGGCCGTTGGCGGGCGCACCATCGCATGCGCCCGCCGCGATGAGCGAGGTGGTGTGAGGAGCGGCACGTAGTGCAATCCATGCGCTTTGATAGCCGAACAGCCCCACCAAGGCGGCAGAAACCTTCTTGCTAAAAGCATCCAGCGTATCCGAACTGTTTAGAACATACGCGAATTCAAGCATGGCCGATGCCAGCTGCACGTTGCCGTGCACCCCACGAGACACGTGTCCAGGGGGGCTTTCGCTTGTGCCCGAAACTTTCCGCATTGAGCGGAATCTCCCCGCTTGCATAAACGTATAAGCCGCTGGGCGGACCCTCCCAGCGGGGGCAATACGAGCGTTTGCGCTTTACGGGATGAGTATACGCCAAAACTGGTTAAGTGCCGGAGCATCCTTGCTAAAGATTGCGTCAAGAAACCTTAAAGATTTGGTATCGGCACCTGCTTTCCAGCCTCGCCGACGCGCTCGACGACTTGATCGTCTTCAATGATTGCCGTGCCCTCTGGCAAAAAAATGGACGTGCCTTCTTCGCCCAGGGGCTCATTGACCGCATAGTCCTCGACGCGAATCATCACTTGCGTTTCTAGATCGCGCTGAATGTGGATTCGCACCGGGAGGTAATCCTCTTCACGCAGTTCGAGATGCGCCCATTCAAAAGGCTTGCCGGCATCGCCCACGGCTTTTGGCTCGAGACGAATGCCAGGGGTTTGCGCCTGCTTTTCGCCCTGCCCATCGCCGGTCACCGTCTCGGTCAGGGTGATGTCATAGAGTTCGCGCAGGCGGGTAGGGTCATTGGCAAACGAAAGCATGAAGGCCTGCGCGTCGGGCGCTTGTTCGATGGGCAAAACGAGCAGCTGTTCGACAAAGGCATCGTATTCGCGGACCGCGCTGCCGTCGATATGGTAGACCACTTCCGCTTCGCCCTCGCGATCGTCGTACCGCAGCAAGAGGGTATTCGGCGCTCGAAACCGCACCACTCCCCGGCCTTCATCGGAACTGCCGGGATAAATGTTGATTTGCGTAAACCGCGCTTGCACCGTTTCAATCGCGGCGCGCTTTTCCCGAAAGGTATCGAAAAAGGCATCGAAGGGATCTGGGGCGGCCATCGCTGCCGCGGGCGCCACGGCCAAGATGGCGGCCAGCAACAACAGGCGGCATTTGGCATGGGAAACGAGACTCACAGGCGTTTGTCCTCCAAGGGTATCGATTCATTCTCAGCCGCTTCTTCCGTCGGCGCGACCCCGCCCGGAAATACCATGCTTGGAAGGGACTCTCCGGTTTCACCAAACGGCGGAACGTCTGCCTGCATGGTATGCGCGTCATCGAGGGGAGGCGGCTCGTCTTTGTTCGCCGGCCAGCAGAAGCCGCTGTCCGCTGCATTAGACGCCGCTTGCGCTTCTGTATTCGCTGCTCGCGCCCCAATGTCTTCGTCGCCAGCGAGCAAGGCATGGTGCGCGTCCAAAATGCTCAGCATCGACTGCCGGAGCGACACGCGCTGTGCATTCAATGCGGCAATTTCTGCACGCAATTCATCGGGCATGGCAGCGGCCCGCGCCTTCGCTTCCTGGAGGATGGCATCGGCTTCGCGCCGCGCTGTGTCGAGGGCCGTGTCCGCGGCATGTTTCGAGGCGGCGAGGGCCGCCTTCAACTGCAACTCGAGCTGGCGGCATTCCTCGTTTGCTTCTTGCTCCGCCGTCAGGGCTGCGTGCAATCGACGGATTTCGTCACGCGCATGTTCAAGCGCACTGGCGCACTCGTGCCGCAAGGCATCCACGGCCGTTCGCCGATATCCAAAGATGCCTGAAGGCAATGCGCGCGACGTGATCTCGCTTGGAGGCAAGCGATACTCATTCCCCAAAACCGAGGCCACAAAATCGTTTTGCCGCGGCGGCCGCGAATTCCCCATACCAATGCCCCTGCTTTGTGCGGATGCGGTTGCGTCGAGGCGGCGTATCTTCG
>CAZLBS010000093.1:0-9656 GCA_964557505.1 uncultured Nitrospiraceae bacterium
CGCCCAAGACGCCGAACACTGCGACGGGCTCGCCAAGCTGCGGCTGCGCACCTCTCGAAAACGAGACATATGGAAAGCGTTCGCCCTCGGCTTCAATCCGCAGGAACGTCACGTTGACATCGCCGGGCTTGCGCAGCAACACGGCGCTGTACTCTTCCGTGTCCCCGGCAGTGCCGACCGTTACACGGAAATTGAAGGGGTCGATGTTCTCAATTTCAATGTGGCCGCGCGCCATGAGCAGCCCATCGGGCGAAACAATCACCCCTAAGGCGCTGCTGCTGTTCGTGGCGGTCTGCCCCGTCTGAGGATTCGTGCGCTCGAAGCTGTATTCAATCACGCACAGCGCATCGAAAATGTCTTCTTTGGCACGCTCGATCACGCTGCGCGGCACGGTCGCGCCTGCCGTCATGCACGCCGTGACAAGCGCGGCAAGCCCAGCTGTCCATAGTCGTGTAACTGAATTCACAATGTACTCCTTAGAGGCCGTTGCGGTATGCGCCGCCTAGGCGCCGGGACCTGTTGCCGGGGCGCCGACCTGCTGCTTCAACAAGACGAAACGCGTTAAGGCGCCGCGCTTGGCATCCATGAGCACCCGCTCTTGTCCGCTCTCGACGCGCTCTTCAACCAACTCGACGAAATGGGACAGATTCTTCACTTTGGCGCCGTCTACCGTCAGGACGATGTCGCCCGCCTGCAACCCTGCCTGGTTTGCCAAGCCGCCTTCCTGCGTCCCGCTGACCAGGGCTCCCGCGCGTTCCGACAAGCGCGCCCGCTGCAGCACTTGCGGCGTTACTTCGGAGACGGTGAAGCCCCAATCGGTCAGTTCCACCTGCTCGCCTCGCAGTTCGCTCTTCTCGACCGTCGTGACGCTGCGCACGAACGTATCCTCGCCGCGTGCCACCTCGACCTCTACCGAACTATCCACCGGAAGCGATGCGATGACATTGCGGACACTGGGCAATTCTTCCTCATAGCGCGCGTTGGTGGGCGTCCCTTCGACCGACAGCAAGACATCGCCTGGACGCAGCCCTGCTTCCGCTGCAGGACTGATTGGATCAATCGAGGCAATAATCACGCCTTGTTGGCTGGGGTCTTCCGTCTTGCTCGTGGTTTCCTGGAGCGACAAGCCAAGCCAGGCGCGGTGCACGCGGCCATCCTCAATGATTTCCTCGACCACGGGCCTGGCCACATCAACGGGAATAGCAAAGCCGACGTTGTCCGCCCCCGAGAGCTTTCGTGCGTTGACGCCGACGACCTCGCCCTGCAGATTGACCAGCGGGCCGCCGCTGTTTCCGGGGTTGATGGCCGCGTCCGTTTGAATCCACGTATTGTACGGCGCGCGTTCGGAATCTTGTCCGCCGAGATATCTGTCGGTCACGCTGACGATGCCCAGCGATACGGACCGCGAAAGGCCATGCGGGCTCCCGAAGGCGAGGACGGTCTGCCCCGGCTCCAGCTTCGCGCTGCTTCCCATCGGCACTGTCGGAAAGCGCCGGTTGTTGGGGTTGTTTAGCTTGAGCACGGCAATGTCAGTGAAGGGGTCTGTGCCCACCACCTCGGCGTCGTACTCTTGATTGTCGCTCAATACGCACCGAACGACGGTGCTGTCGCCGGCAACGTGTTCGTTGGTCACCACGTAGCCATCTTCTGAAATGATGAAGCCGCTGCCGACCACCACCACCTCTTCACGCTTCCCGCGGGCAAATACCTCTTTGACCGGCTTGATGTGCACCAAGGCCGGGGCGACACGGTCCTTGGCGCGCAAGACAGCCGCCTCGCTCCCCGTGCCAGCAAGCGTTGCGCAACCAGATATGAACAGGCCTGTTGCGATTACGACCATTGAAACGACGAAAATGCGGCTCACAGAACTCTCCTTTTGACGCCTACAATACGGGCAAACGCACCCCTCCTGCCAATCTATTCGCTGAGGCATGCCGTTAGGAGTCATGCAATGGGGCGGCCGATGACGCCTGCAACGCGCCGGTAAGGATAGGCCGCTCCGCTTGCCGAAGTTTCTGGCGCCGGCGGCCCGCTTCCGCATCACGCGTTTCAATCGCTCCGCCGCTACTTTGGCTGACCGCCAAGTATCGCGAGCACGGCCGGAATCCTGGGGGCCGCCGCTCGCCCCACGCAACCCATTCGGGGTTTACGGCATCTACCGCTTGGAACCGCTGGCCGGTTCTGATATACTCTGCAACCAGCGAGATGCATAAAGGCTTTTCTTCGGGGGACTTAGAACACTCCTTGCAACTCGCGAAGCATTCAGCAAGCCGCCTCCATTCTGGAAGCGCAAACGGCGCCGGCTCGGCGTGAGGGCACACTGTGTTCAATTTGATTCGGCGTATCCCGGGCTTGTTCTCCCACGATATGGGCGTCGACCTCGGCACCGCGACTACCCTGGTCTACGTAAAGGGGCAAGGCATCGTTCTCAGCGAACCCTCGGTGGTCGCGATTAACAACTCGACGAAGCAGGTGAAGGCCGTCGGCAATGATGCCAAAGACATGATTGGCCGCACGCCGGGGAACATCATCGCCATCCGGCCGATGAAGGACGGCGTCATCGCGGATTTCGAAGTCACCGAGAGCATGTTGCGCTATTTCATCCATAAGGTGCACAACCGCCGGCGGTTGGTCTTGCCGCGTGTGGCCGTGTGCGTCCCCTCGGGCATCACGAACGTCGAGAAGCGCGCGGTTATCGATAGCGCGCTCGAAGCCGGCGCCAAGCAAGTCTTCACGATTGAAGAGCCGATGGCCGCGGCCATTGGCGCCGGGTTGCCCGTCGAAGAGCCGCAAGGCTGCATGATTGTGGACATCGGCGGGGGCACCACGGAGGTGGCGGTCATTTCGCTCGGCGGCATTGTCTTCTGCAAATCGATTCGCACGGCTGGCGACGAACTGGACCAAGCGATCATTCAGCACCTCAAACGCACGTACAACATGATGATCGGCGAGCGCACGGCTGAAGAGATCAAGATCAAGGTCGGTTCTGCATTCCCCATCAAAGAAGAGCTGGAGATGCAAGTGCGCGGCCGCGATCAAGTCATGGGCCTTCCCAAGATTCTGACCATCACCAGCGAGGAGATCCGCGAAGCGCTCAAGGAACCGGTCAGCGCGATGGTGGATGCGGTGCGGGTCACATTGGAGCGCACCCCCCCGGAACTTGCCGCTGACATCGTCGACCGCGGCCTCGTGCTCGCCGGCGGCGGGGCCTTGCTGCGCGGGCTCGATCAGCTCATCTCGAAAGAAACCGGTTTGCATGTCGCCATTGCCGAAGATCCCCTCACGGCCGTCGTCATCGGTACGGGCAAGTATCTCGAGAGCCTCCACAAATACAGCGAAGAAGAGGCCCAATACACCGGGCACACCGGTTGATGGCCCGTGGAACCGGGCCGCATGCCGCACGTAAGATAGCAACAGGCAACGCAGGCAGGAGCGCGCGCACAGCCGCGCGGACAGGTACGCTGGATTGTCCATCGCAAAACGCGTCAACGAAGCTCGCTCCACCATTATACTGATTGTATTCGTGTTGGTTTCTATCGCGTCGCTGGCGGCCGGCACGGAGGCCAGCATCATCGGCGGCGGCATTCGGACCACCGTATCCGTGATCACCGACCCATTCATGCTGGCGTTAAGCGCCACGCGCGGCGCGGGCGACTATGCCCGGGGCTTCGTGTTCAACTATGTCCAGGCCCGCGAAGAAGCGGAGGCCCTCCGCCAGGAACTCGCCAGGCTCTCTTTGGAACATGCCGCCCTCGCGGAAAGCGCCGAGGAAAACGAGCGCCTGCGCGACTTGCTCGATTTCCGCGACAACGAGCCGCGCCTCACGCTGCGGGGCGCGCAGGTCATTGGGCGCGACCGCAATCTCATCAAGTTGGACGCGGGCTCGATGGCTGGGGTCGAGCCGGGCATGTGCGTGATGACGAAAGACGGGTTCGTGGGCGTCGTCACTACCGTGCAGCCCCTGACTTCGAATGTCGCCACGCTTCTCCATCCGGACTGCAAAGTGGGGGTCAGGGTCAAGCGGACGCGGGGCCGCGGCATCGTGACAGGTACAGGCGATATCAGCCCCTTTGCACGCCTGCAGTATGTGAGCGAAAGCGAGGATCTCCGCGCGGACGACGTATTGGTTACCAGCGAGGGCAGCTTCTTCCCCAGCGGCTACGCCGTCGGCACGGTGGAGCGCGTCGAAGACAGCCAGGCCATTCTCAAGACAGCACGCGTGCGCCCCGCAGCGGACCCGCGGGCTGTCGATGAAGTATTTATCGTGCGCGCCGCGCATCCGCCTGCTGAAGTGCTGGCTGGCATGCCCCAACCCCAACGGTCCAGCGCGCCCGCCGAAACCGCGCCCGCCTTGCCAGACCAACGAACCCTGCAGGAGCGCTACGCCCCATGATGTTTCCTGGACGCGATGTGTTCTACTGGTTCGCGCTCATTGTGCTGGCAGCGCTGGTGCAAGCGACGTGGCTCGAAGCCATGACCATTCGCGGCGTCATGCCAAGCCTCATCATAACGCTGTTTATCTATGCTGCCTTGACCTACGGCGAAGAAGGCGGCATGTATGCCGGCGCTTTCGGCGGGATCCTAGAAGATGTCAGCTCGAATGCCGCGCTCGGGCATCATGTCTTGTGTCATGTAATCGTCGCCTATGTTGCCGGACGCGTGGCTTCGCGGCTCATCACGGAGCACCCGGCGGTCAAGGCTGCACTCGTCTTGCTGGCCGCCTTGTCGGATGGCCTCCTGTTTTTGCTGGTCTCCTACATCCGAGATCCCCGAACCTCCTTCTTCGATCACTTCGCCTCGAACGTCGTGCCAGCCGCATTCTATACCGCCCTCATTACGCCGCTTGTGTTCGTCATTCTGGATCGACTGCTGCAGCCGCGCCTCCGCGCGCAGAAGGCCCACTAGGAGCGTATGGTTTCGGAAAAGCCTGCATACCGGCCGCCTGGATTGAACACGCGCCTCAGCTTCATTGCCGGCGCCATGATGCTGGGGCTCGCCATTCTTGGCGTACGGCTGTGGAACCTTCAGATCATCCACGGCGAAGACCACCGCCGCCTGGCCGAGGACGTCCGGCTGACCCCGCAGCGCGTCGAAGCGAAGCGCGGCATCATCTACGGTACGAACGCTGGCGAACAGGTCATCCTTGCGGACAACCGGCCAGCCTATGACCTAGTGCTCGTCCCCGCGCACTGCAACGATCCCGAGCAAGTCTGCGCGGATCTGGCCCGGCTAATCGGCATTGACGAGCAAGCCTTGCTCGCAGAAATCGAGCAGTACAGCAGCCGCCCGTTTCGGCAGATCGTCGTCAAAGAAGACATCTCGAAGAATGAGTTGCTGCGCGTCGAAGAGTATGCCTACCGCCTTCGTGGCACGCGCATCAACGTCCGGCCCCAGCGCCGCTATCCATTCCGTGAAACGGGCGGACAGCTCATCGGCTACCTCAGTGAAATCAACCGCGATGAACTCCAAGTGAAGCGCGACCGCTACCGCATGGGCGATTTGCTCGGCCGGGCGGGACTCGAGGCGCAGTATGAATCGACGCTCAAGGGCGACGATGGCATGATGACCGTGGTCGTGTACGCGGAGGATCAGCGCCCGCAAATACGCACCGATATCACCGGCGCGCCCTACTTCGAGGTGGACAGCTTTGGCCGCAAGCTCGAGGAAGTGGCCTCCCGCCGTAAGCCCGCCGTCCCGGGCGAGGCCATTTACACCACGCTCGACATCGGCCTCCAAGGGTATTGCGAAGAACTGCTGGAAGCCAGCCCTGGCGCAATCGCCGTTCTCAACGCTGAAACCGGCGCCGTGCTTGCGTTGGCCAGTTCGCCCAGTTATGACCCCAGCGTCTTCGTCACCCAAGGCCGCAGCCGGGAACGCGTCGAACTGTTGAACGCCAAGCCGAGTCCGATGCGCAACCTCAACTATCAGGAGGTCTATCCGCCCGGGTCTACCTTCAAAGTCTTGTTGGCCGCGGCCGCGCTCGAAGAAGGCATCATCACGCCGAATACGCGCTTCCACTGCAACGGCAGCTTTCAAATCGATGGGAGGGGCAACGCCTGGCGGTGCTGGACCCACAGCCGGGGCGGACATGGCTCGCTCGATATCGTCGACGCCATTGCCTATTCGTGCAACGTGTTCTTCTACAATGTCAGCCTTGCGCTGGGTGTGGATAAGATTAATGAATACGCCAGAAAGATGGGTCTAGGCGAGGTGACCGGTCTGGATGTGCCCGGCGAAGTGAAGGGACTAGTGCCTTCTCCCGCGTGGAAGGAGGACCTCCGCAAGCCGCTGCACCCTGAAGAGCCTTGGGAGTGGCAATGGTACCCCGGTGAAACCGTCAACTTGTCGATTGGGCAGGGAGCATGCGCGGTGACGCCGCTCTCCCTTGCCGTCATGACCGCATGCATACTCAATGGCGGCAAGCGCGTGCAGCCATACCTTTCCGGTGATGGGACCCCGCGCGTTGGGGAGCAGTTCCTCAGCGAGGCAACCATCGAAACGGTCATCAAGGGCATGCGGAAAAGCGTCGAGAAGCAAACCTTCCCGAGCGGCACCGGACGCCGCGCGCAGATCGATGGCAAGGTCGTGCTCGGCAAAACCGGAACCGCCCAAGCCGTTTCACGCGACCACTATAAGCATTATGAGAACGAAGAAGATATCCCATTGGAACTGCGCGACCATGCGTGGTTCGTGTCAGGCGTCTTAGACCGCGAGCCAAAGATCGCCATTACGGTCTTTGTTGAACACGGTCTCCATGGCAGCAGTGCCGCCGCCCCGCTCGCCCGCGACGTCATCGAATTCTTCTACAGCCGCCTGCCCAATAACGGCCGCCCCGAAGGCTCCTATCTGGCGCAGGAGGATGCGTTTGCCGAAAGCGGCCAGCGAGAGGAGGCGAGCCGATGAGCCGGGTTGTCAGCCCCGATTGGGAAACCGCGCATATCGGCTTCTTCGAGCCTCGGCATATCTTTCGCATGGACCGCATGTTGATCGCGGTCACGCTGGTGCTCGCCGCCATCGGCCTCATGAATCTCTTCAGTACCGACCAGCCCCTCGAAAGCGACAGCGTGTCCCGCACAAGCCACATGCTGTTGCAGCTTCGAAACTTCGGCGTGGGCATGCTGTTCTGCCTGATCATCCTGTCCTTCGATTACCGCTTTCTCGTTTCACTGGCGCCTTTGGGCTACCTCGTTGCGCTCATTCTCCTCATCGCCGTCGAGGTGCAAGGCATGGTGATTAAGGGAAGCACGCGCTGGCTCGATCTGGGCTTTATGAGCATCCAGCCCTCCGAGCTGTCCAAACTCGCCATCATCTTCATGCTCGCCTGGTATCTGTCGTGGGCCAAGGAGCGCATCCGCCAGCCGCATTGGTTCGCGCTCACGTTCATCATCGCCGGCGTCCCTGGCATCTTGATCCTCATCGAGCCGGACCTCGGCACCGCGGTCGCGCTGGGGCCCATCACCTTCGCCATGCTCTTCGCCGCCGGCTGCCGCATCTGGCATATGGCGGCGCTCATTGCGTGCGGCCTCATCGGAATCTCTGCCATCGTCTTGAATGTCAATGGCGTGATCGAACTGCCTGACAGCGCGCCGCAACTCGAAGAGCATCAGAAGCAGCGCATCCGCTCGTTTCTCAATCCCGAGGAAGACCCGGACGCCAGTTGGCATGCGACGCAAGCACGCCTTGCCATTGGCAGCGGCGAGATGATGGGCCGCGGATTCCGCCGGGGCATTCAGACGCATCTCAAATATGTGCCCGAATACCGCACCGACAGCATCTTTGTAGTGCTCGCTGAAGAGAATGGCTTCGTCGGCTCCGTTGTCGTTATCGGCCTCTTCGGCATTCTGTTCATGCGTGGCCTGCAACTCGCGCGCGATTGCAGTGAAATGAGCGGCATGCTGCTCGGCGTCGGCTGCGTCACGCTGCTCTTCTTCCACGTGTTTACGAACATCGCGATTACATTGGGACTATTGCCGGTGACGGGGTTGCCGTTGCCGTTTCTGAGCTACGGCGGCACGTTCTACCTGACGGTCATGATGACCATTGGCGTGCTGATGAGCATCGGCATTAAGCGGGCTGCCCACGGCGCTGGCAAGGCTTGACCTTGCACGGACGCGCCGTGCAGCACACGCGTACGGAATTGCTTTCTATGCGACAGATCATCATTGAATCGGGCGAACTCGAAACACGCATCGCCCACATGGACGACGGCCGCTTGGTCGAGCTCGCCATCGAACGTCAGGAAGACCGCAGCGTTGTCGGCAATATTTATAAAGGCCGCGTCGATGCCGTCATCCCCGGCATTCAAGCGGCGTTTGTCGACATTGGCTTCGAGAAAAACGGCTTCCTCTATGTGAGCGATATCGCCATCACCGACGACGATGAAGACGTCGAATTCGTCGAGGGCATCGTCCGCCCGCGCAACCGGCGCCGCAAGCCGCCTGCCATCGAAAGCATCCTCAAGAAGAATCAATCCATCATGGTGCAAGTGCAAAAGGATACGCTCGGCACCAAAGGATTCCGGCTGACCAACTACATCACCTTGCCCGGCCGCTACGGGGTGCTCATGCCGACGGTCAACCAGACCGGCATTTCGCGGAAAATCGATGATGGCCGGGAGCGCGATCGCCTGCGCAAGATCCTCAACCAAGTGCGCCCGAAAGGCCTCGGATTGATCACGCGTACTGCCGCGGAAGGCAAGGCCAAGGCCGACCTCCAAAACGACGTGCTCTACCTTGCCAAAGTATGGGAGAAAATCAAGCGGAAGATGGACTCCGTCAAGGCGCCCTGCTTATTGCACGAAGACCTCACGCCCATCTTGCGTGCCGTGCGCGATCAATTCACCAACGATGTCGACAAACTCATCGTCGATGACGAGAAAGAATACAACCGCATTCTCAATTTCCTCGACACCTTTGCACCGAACTTAAAGAAGCGGTGCCGGCTTTACAATCAGAAGAAGCCCGTATTTGAAAAGCACGATGTCGAGCGGCAGGTGGCCATGTGCTTTCAGCGGCAGGTGTTCATGAAGAACGGCGGCAGCATCGTCATCGACACCACCGAGGCGCTGACCGCGATCGACGTCAACACCGGGAGGTTCACCGGCAAAAAAAATCTTGAGGACACCGTCTTCAAGACCAACATGGAGGCCGCTGAAGAAATTGCCCGGCAAGTGCGCCTGCGCGATATCGGGGGGATTATCGTCATCGACTTCATTGACATGCGGTATGAGCGGCACAAGCGCGAACTCATCAAGCGCATGGAAGAATGCCTCGAGCATGACCGCGCCAAAACGACCATTTCCGAAGTGACCGAACTCGGAATGATCGAAATGACGCGAAAGCGGGTGAAGCACAACTTAACAAAGGCGCTGTCGCAAACCTGCCCCTATTGCGAAGGCAGCGGCATGGTGCGCTCCGTCACCACCATGACATTCGACACGCTGCGCGCGGTACGTTCGCTCTGTTGCCGCAGCCGGGAAAAGCGTCTCATCCTGCAGGTCCACCCCGATGTCGCCCGCCGGCTGCGCACCGAAAACAAGCCGCAACTCGACGAACTCGCCCAGCGCTTCAGCCGCGAAATCGAAATCGAATCCGTCAGCGACTTTCATGTTCACGACGTCAAGATGCTCAACGCCCGCACCAGAGACCCCGTCGCCG
>CAZLBS010000094.1:0-2755 GCA_964557505.1 uncultured Nitrospiraceae bacterium
CGAGTCGAATGATCACTTCGGTCATGGTCATGCTCCAGTTTCACCTTAAAGAATGCCTGCGCGCAGGCGGTGGATCAATTCTTGCACGTTCATTCCGATGGTGCGTCCATGTGGGTGGATTCGACACGCCCTGACGCATCACAACGTAGCGCATCGCAACGGCTTGACGCCATCTATGGAATGGTGCACGGAAAACGGCCTGTTGCGCACGATTGGAACAACTCGAAGGAGGGCACATGGGATTTCAAGAACACATGTCCCCGCAAGCGCGGGAAGTTACGAATATTGGACAAAACGCGAACCGGGGTTGGGCAAGCGCCTGCCATGCCTTTGGCTTCTTCATGATTCCGCTGCCCGTTATCGGCAACGTGTTGGCGCCGCTTCTGGTGTGGTTGCTTAAACGCAGCGCGTCGCCCTTCGTCGACGTGCACGGACGGCAAGCCGTGAACTTTCAATTAACCCTTTCATTATGCATTAGCATCATTGGCGGACTCGGCCTCATGTTCATCTATTCGCCGTTCGGCTGGTTTCTCCTCGCGGCGGCATTCTTCGTGGCCGCGGCCGGCGTCGGTCTCAGTCTCGTCGCGGCCATTCAGGCCTCACGCGGCGCCACGCGCGCCGAGGCGCTGTTCTTCTACATTCCTTTCATTTAGCGGCTGGCACATACAAGCATGGCGCACTGCCTCGATGGCGGCCCCCATGAACAACAAGAAAGGCCGCGGGCCCTCTGCCGCCCGCGGCCTTTGGATTGCGCCGAAGATCCTTAAGCCGCCGCTTCTGTGTCCGCTTGTGTTTTTGTGGAGACGTGGAAGGTCAGCTTGGTGCTGTCCGTCTCGTGTCTGTCCGCTAAGACGTGATCGTTTTCCTTGATGCGTCCCTCGATGATTTCCATGGCGAGGGGATCTAGTATGAGCCGCTGGATGGCGCGCTTGAGCGGGCGCGCGCCGTACGTGGGGTCGTATCCCTGCTCGGCCAGAACATCGCGCGCGGCGCCGGTCAGTTCGAGATCGATGCGCTTTTCGGTCAGGCGCTTTGCGAGCCGCTTCAACTGCACGTCGACGATGCTGCGGATCTGCTCTTTCGCGAGCGGATGGAACGCGACGACGTCGTCGATGCGGTTGAGGAACTCCGGCCGGAAGTGCCGCCGCATGATGTCGAGCGCCGCCTGCACGCGTTGTTCTTCGTCAAGCTCGGTCTGCTCGAAGACTTCGCTGCCGATGTTCGAGGTCATGATGACGACGGTGTTCTTGAAGTCCACCGTGCGTCCTTGGCCATCGGTGAGGCGGCCGTCGTCGAGCAATTGCAGCAGGATGTTGAAGACATCCGCGTGCGCCTTCTCGATCTCGTCGAAGAGGATGACGCTGTAAGGCCGCCGCCGCACGGCCTCGGTCAGTTGTCCGCCCTCGTCGTAGCCGACGTAGCCCGGGGGCGCGCCGACGAGCCGCGACACGGCGTGCTTCTCCATGTACTCCGACATGTCGATGCGCACCATGTTGTTTTCATCGTCGAAGAGCAGTTCGGCGAGCGACCGCGCCAGCTCAGTCTTGCCGACGCCCGTGGGGCCCAGGAAGATGAAGGAGCCGATGGGGCGGTTCTCTTCTTTCAAACCGGCACGCGCGCGGCGCACGGCATCCGATACCGCTTTCACGCCGTCGTCTTGCCCGATGACCCGCTCGCGCAAACGGTCTTCCATGTGCGCCAGCTTCGCCATCTCGGATTCCATCATGCGGTCGACGGGAATGCCCGTCCAGTTCGACACGATCTTGGCGACGTGCTCGTCGGTGACTTCCTCGTTCAGGAAGCTGCCCTCGGCCTGCAACGCGTCGAGTTTTGCCTGAGCCTCTTGCAGGCGCTGCTGCAGTTCGGCCGTCTTGCCATAGCGCAACTCGGCCACCTTGCCCAAGTCGCCTTGCCGCTCGGCGATTTCTTCCTGCGTCTTCACGTCATCCAGCTCGGCATGCACCGCCCGAATGGCGTCGATGTGTTCTTTTTCCGATTGCCACCTCGCCTTTTTGGCACTCAAGTCTTCGCGCAAATCGGCCAGTTGCTGTTCAATGGCCGTGCGGCGTTCTTTCGAGACGGCGTCCTTTTCTTTCTTGAGGGCCAGGTGCTCGATTTCGAGTTGACGAATCTGCCGGTCAATAACGTCAATCTCATAGGGCATCGAGTCAATCTCGATGCGCAAGCGCGAGGCGGCCTCGTCGATAAGGTCTATCGCCTTATCCGGCAAGAATCGATCCGCTATGTAGCGGTGGCTCAGCACGGCGGCAGAGACCAACGCCGCGTCTTGAACACGTACGCCGTGGTGCACTTCGTACTTTTCCTTGAGGCCGCGCAGAATGGCGATGGTGCTCTCGACATCGGGCTCGCCCGCGAAGACCGGTTGGAACCGCCGTTCCAGCGCCGCGTCCTTTTCAATGTGCTTGCGGTATTCGTCCAAGGTCGTCGCGCCGATGCAGTGCAGTTCGCCGCGGGCCAAGGCCGGCTTGAGCATGTTCGACGCGTCCATGGCGCCTTCCGCCTTGCCCGCGCCGACCAACGTGTGCAGCTCATCGATGAAGAGAATGATCGTGCCTGCCGCTTCCTCGATTTCGCGCAGGACTGCCTTGAGGCGCTCTTCGAATTCGCCGCGGAATTTCGCACCGGCGATCAACGCGCCCAGGTCGAGTGCGACGAGGCGCTTCTGCTTGAGCGACTCTGGCACATCGCCCGCGACCACGCGCTGGGCGAGGCCCTCGACGATCGCGGTCTTGCC
>CAZLBS010000094.1:2765-8619 GCA_964557505.1 uncultured Nitrospiraceae bacterium
TTCGTCGCGCCCGATCACCGGGTCGAGCTTGCCCGCACGTGCGGCCTGCGTCAGGTCGCGGCTGTACTTCGCCAGCGCGTCATAGGTCTCTTCCGCATTCGGATTCGTCACGCGCTGGTTGCCCCGCACGGATTGCAAGGCCTGAAACACGGCGTCTTTCGTCACGCCGGCCTGGCGTAGCACGTCCGCGGCCGGGTCGCGCTTCAGTTCAATCAAGCCCAGCAGGATGTGCTCGGTGCTGAGGTATTCGTCTTTGAGTTGCTGCGCTGCTTTCCAGCCTGCGTTCATGGCCTCATTCGCGCCGGACGATAGGGTTGGCTGGCCGGTCCCCGCGCCGCTGACCCGTGGCAGGCTTTCCAGGCGGCCAGCCACCTCTTGCGCGAGTTGATTGGCCGGGATGCCGAGACGTTGCAGTACGGCGGGGACCGCGCCGCCCTCCTGCCGGAGCAATGCCCCAAGCAGGTGCAGCGTGCTAATCTCCGGGTGGCCTTGCTGCGAGGCCAAGTCCATCGCCTCGGCAACAGCCTCCTGGGACTTTATGGTCAATTTATCGAAACGCATGATGGTCCACTCCTCCTATCTAAAACGTTACGGCAGGGAGTGCACAAGTAGCGTGCCATGCGTAAGTCATTGTCATGCAACCTTTTCGCTTGCACAGGGATTGATCCGGCGTTTCAGCATGGAGCATACACGCTTGAAAGTGAAACGTCTGCTAGTGCTCGCGAGCTGCCTGGCATGGTGCGCGATATCGCCGGCGCAATTCATGATCAACCCTGGCGAGGAATGGCGCACCATCAACACCGACAGCTATGAGGTGGTCATCGAGAAGGGCGGGGAAGTCGACATCCGTCTGCTTGATGGCCTGCCGGTGTTCGACAGTGCTTTCCCTATGGTTTGGTTTGAGGGAGAAGAGGAAGGCGAGCCGCTCGATGTGCTTGGCCGCGCCACGGCCCGAGAGGACGTGCGCGATCGGCTTGGTGAAGGGCAGGGGTTCGTGTGGAAGCGCGGCAATGCCGAGTGGTCCATCCGCGCGTATCCCGATAAGCCCTTCTTCGTCGTGCAGTGTGCTTACGTGAACGACAGCAGAGCGCCGGTGACTGTGCGCGCACTGTCGCCGTGGAGCGTGGGCGAGCCGCGCCGGCGGGGCGGCTTCCTTCTGGGCGAAGGCGATATCGACCAAGTCGTGACCTTGCCGCATGAGGAGTCGCGCTGGGCGCAACACCGCATGCCCGCGCTGCAGCGCGCCGAGGGATTCAGCTACTGGAACCTCGCCGCGCTTGACGAGGCCACGGGCCGGAGCCTCATCGCGGGCTTCTTGACCAACCAGGCATCCGACTACACGACCATCTCGTTTCGCCGGGGCGATGACGCCGCCGAGCGAGGCTTTGATCGCTTTCGTGCGGTCTGCGTGTTTGACCCGCCGGTAGTGGTGCAGCCGGAAGAGTCGTTGATGTCCGACGCGCTATACATCGGCATTAGCGAATCGAACCCCGTTGCCGGCCTAGAGCGCTTTGGCCAGGCATATCGCATTGCGAATGAACGCGTTTCGCACAAAGCCGTCAATGGCATCTACGAGGCCACCTGGGATGAAGGCCTTGGCGCGGGACCGTTGGGCCTATTCACCGGTACGCCACCGCCCGCGCTCACGCGCATTGTGGGCGGTGGTCCCGACAGCATCACGCCGTCGAACACGCCGATGCCAAGACTGGAAGCGCCCTTTGCCAACACCGCAGGCCCCATCGCGCCGAGGTGGACCCAACCCAGCCGCAATGAGCCGCTAGGCATTGCAGGCGCGATGGCACGGCTGGCGCGCGCCTGGTATCTGCAGCCGCACTGGGCGGTCCCAGTCGCTTGGCCGCTCGATGCAGCGCAGGAACATTTGCGGCCGGCGTTGACCGCGGCTGCGTTAATGGGCGCGCCCTTGGCCTTGCGGGATTATCACGGATTGCCGCCTCAACAGCAGGAAGATGTGCACCGTGCCATGGTCGATGTGCCCCGTTCGGCGCGGCCGCTGGACATCTTTCAAGCCATGCCGCCGCGGATTTGGCATTTGCCTATCGAGACTCCTGCCGGGCAGTGGGACCTCGTGGCGCTCTTCAACTGGGAGGCGGAGGACAGCATCAGCATCGGGCTCGACTTCGCCGCATTGGACCTTGAGCGAGAGCAGTATTACACGGTCTTCGATGTCTGGGAGCGCAGCTACGAGGGCATCGCGCAACAGTCGCTGAACGTCGCGCTTGCGCCGAAATCCATGAAGCTGCTGATGCTGCGCAAGCGGGAGGATCGCCCCACGGTAGCGGCGCACGACGCGACGCTCCTCGCGGGCGCTGACACTGTCAGGCGCATCGCGTGGGACGGCGAAAGCCAGGTCTTAAGCGGAACGCTGCACATCGAGGGCAGCAGCAGTTCGCTGCACCTGTCGGCACCGGAAGCGTATGTCATCGACCACGTGACCCTTGCGGGAGAGGATGCTGTATTCGAGCGTGAGCGAAGCCGGGTGACGATTCCCTTGCCTACGCATCATGGCGCCGTTGAGTGGGAGGTGCGCTTCAAGCGGCAAGGGGCCGCACGCTGACGTCTCCACAACAGAAAACGCTTCCTTTCTGCTCGATCTGGACTGAATGCCACCGGCTGGTCTTGTGAATGATTTCGCATTCGGCGGTATCCGGCGGATGCTGGACGTGACCATCAAGAAATGCTGGTCTTGCTTCGCCACGTTCCCCTTAACACAACGTTATTGGGCCAAGTGCATGGGCGCTGGTATACTCGCTGACGCACCTGCACGGCATTGAAAGGACCGCAGAACCTTTATGGGCAAGCCTTTTCCCGAATGGATCCGGAGCCGCTGGGCAAGCGGCAACGACTTCTCGTTTACACGCGAGTTGGTCGCGTCGAAGAATCTGCACACCGTGTGCCAGAGCGCAAACTGCCCGAACCTTGGCGAATGCTGGGGACGGCGCACGGCGACCATGATGGTGCTGGGCAACACGTGCACGCGCAGTTGCCGGTATTGCTCGGTGCCCGGCGGCAAGCCGGAGACGGTCGACCTCGAGGAGCCGCGGCATGTCGGCGAGGCCGTTCACGAGATGGGCGTCAAGCACATCGTCATCACCAGCGTCACGCGCGACGACTTGCCCGACGGCGGAGCAGGGCACATCGCCGATACCATCAGCGAGATTCATACGCAGAATCCGGGTACAACAGTCGAAGTGCTTGTGCCCGATTTCGAGGGCAACCCGGACGCCATTCGCACGGTTGTCGAGGCGAAGCCGGAAGTCTTCAGTCATAATATCGAGACGGTCGAGCGGATGTATCCCATCATTCGCAGCCGCCGCTATGACTACCGCCTTGCGCTGAACGTGCTGCGCCAAGCCGCGGACATGGGCGCCATCATGGTGAAGTCGGCCTTCATGGTTGGCCACGGCGAAACGCCGGAAGAAGTCGAGGCCACCATGCGCGATTTACTGGCGCATGGTTGCCACGCGGTCAGCATCGGGCAGTATCTGCGCCCCGGCCGCAAGCAGCGCGAGGTCGAGGAGTACGTTCACCCGGACCACTTCAAGGCCTATGAGGCAAAGGCCTATGGTCTTGGATTCAAGTTCGCCGTCGCCGGGCCCTTCGTTCGCAGCTCCTACCGCAGTGAAGAGTTGCTCGAGACGGAATTCGCGAAACAGCGTCTCGCCGAAATGAAGGAAGTGCACGCCGCATGAAAGTCGAGATAACCCTGCCGGACCTTGGCGAAGACGCCAACGACGAGGCCCAGGTCAGCCAATGGTTTGTAGAGGTCGGCGCCACCGTCAACGAAGGCGACGACCTCATCGAAATGACTACGGATAAAGCTGCCTTCAACGTGCCTTCCCCGCAAAGCGGCGCCCTCGTCGAGAAGAAAGTCGAAAGCGGCGACGACGTCAACGTCGGCGACGTGATCGCCATCTTCGAGGTGTAAGCAGCAAGAAACGCACAACAGCACGGAGGGCAACCGGCCGCACGCTTACGGCTATGCCTAAACATGCCTTCTATAAAAAAATGGCAACCCTTCCTAAACCTAAGCGGCAAGGCTTCGTGCGCTTTCTGCCTTTACGATAACTGCTGCTTCTCGCTCCGCTGACACCCTGACAATCGCAGCGGCAATGGCCGCCATCAGCGCGGCCAGGCCGAAGCAGAGCGGATACCCCCAGGGGCCGAGGGCGTCGATCATGAGACCGGCGCAAATGGGGGTGAGGCCCATGCTCGTCGCCATGGCGGCGGTCCAGGCGTTCGCGTAGCCGATGCGCGCGTGTTCTTGAAAGAAGTCCAAGGTCGCGCTGTGCGCTGGGACGCCGTAGGCGGGCGTAAAGATGTATGCCCCCATGATGAGCGGCAAGATGAGATAGGACGTAATGGCGTAGCTCGCAGGCAGCAGCATGCTGCCCAAGCACACCGCGAGATGACAGGCGAGCGCGAAGACCATGACCCAGGAGTTCCCCCGCCGTTGGACGAGCTTGCCCCAAAGCCGCACAGTGAGAAGGATGCTGAGGCTGCCGCCGGCGGTGATCATCATGATGGCGGTTTCGGCAAAGCCGAGGCCATCCCTCAGATACAAGAGATGCGTGGCGCCGTAGAGCGAAAAGGCAGAGGTGCCCAGCATGATGATGCCGAGGAAGCGCAGGTACGGCTTGTCTTCGAACACGGCCGCATAAGCCTTGAAGCTGTGCCGCATGGAAATGCCCGGCGCTCCTTGCCCTCCTGGAATGCGGGCCATCATGATGAGGCTGGCGAATCCGGCGCCGATGCCAAGCGCATAGACGCCGGCGAACTGCCAGACAGTCGGCTCACCCATAAGCAGCAAGCCTTGAACAAGGATGATGGACATGGCGCTGAGGTGGGTGACCGCTGCTTCGGCGCCGAAGTAGAGCGGCCGCTGCTGGCTTGGGATGATCTCGTGGAGCCAGGGCATCCAGCCGCCGGCGCCGGTGCTGCGTGCGATGCAGAACCCCGCTGTCGCGCCAAAGAGCAAGAGCCAGCCGGCCTCCTTGCCGCCCCATGCCAAGACCCACGGCATGGCAAACACGCTCATCATGACCGCATTGCGCGCAGCCCACATGGCCAAGAGGAGCCGCTTGGGTCCGAAGCGCGCGACCAGCGGAGGCGTTACGACGACAAGGTATTGCGAGAATGGCATGAGCGCCATGAGGACCCCGACCCATGCCACGGGCATCTCGATCGAGCGGGCAAACAACACCATCGCCGGCCCGGCGAGCCCTTGCCACGACAGCACGTTGAACAGCATGAAGCCGATGAAGCGGCGCGGGGCCGGGTCGAGGTCGCGGTAGTTGGCAAGGTCCAGAAAGCGCACGAACGTGATGCTCCAAGTCCGGATACGGTGCAATACAATTCAGGGCGGCTATGCGCAGTTCAGCCGACAAGCGTAGAACTGTCGTGAGAGGAATGTGTTAGGAGAATCAGGCTGCGCTCGGTGCGTGCATGGTCAGGCCGTGTTGCACGTGCACGCGGGGTGTGGACCTCAGATGAGCATTTCCGTGCTCATATCCACATGACGGCGGACTTTTTGCCGGTGGGACTCGAAATCTTTGGGCAGCTTGGTGGGGTATTCATTGGTAAAGCAGGCCATGCAGTGGCGTGCATAAGGGCCGCCCACCGCCTCCTCGAGGGCCTCGGGCGGCAGGTATGCGAGCGAGTCGACCTCGAGGTAATCGCGGATCTCATCCACGCTGCGCGATGCCGCGATGAGCTTGGCTTGTTGCGGCGTGTCGATGCCATAGAAGCATGAGTTGATGACCGGCGGCGAGCTGATGCGGAAGTGCAGTTCTTTGGCTCCGCAGCGCTTGAGCATTTTGATGATCTTCCGGGCCGT
>CAZLBS010000094.1:8629-9644 GCA_964557505.1 uncultured Nitrospiraceae bacterium
ACCAGTACAATCCGCTTCCCATCGATAGCCGACTTGGTCGGATTCAGCTTGATCTTCACGCCAAAGTCCCGGATGGACTGGTCGGGCTCGATGAAGGTGCGGCCGACGTAATGGTTGCGAATGAAACCCATGTCGAAGGGCAGTCCCGCTTCGTGCGCGTAGCCTAAGGCGGCTTGATTCGAAGAGTCCGGCACGGGCATCACCACGTCTGCATCGGCCGGCGCCACCTTCGCGAGCGCGCTGCCGAGCCGCTTGCGCACTTCATCGACGCTTTGCCCGAAGATGACGCTGTCGGGCCGGGCGACATAGATATGCTCGAAGATGCAGGGGCGGGCCACCTGCGGAGGAAATGGGCGAAAGGTCTGCAGGCCCGAAGGCGACACGACCGCCACTTCGCCGGGTTCAATCTCGCGGAGCCACTCGGCGTCGATGATGTCGAGCGCGCAGGTCTCGCTCGCGAAGACATATGCGTCTCCCAACCGCCCCAGCCATAGGGGCCGGAAACCCAGCGGATCGCGCGCGGCGACGATTTCTTCGCCGTTCGTCGCGACGAGCGAATACGCCCCGACCACGTGTTGCAGCGCGTCGATGACGCAGTTATGGAAGGTCTTCTCGTTCGACCGGGCAATGAGGTGAATGACGACCTCGGTATCGGTCGTGGACTGGAAGATGCTGCCCGAGTCTTCGAGCTGCTCGCGCAAATAGTTGGCATTGACGATATTGCCATTGTGCGCGAGCGCCATGGAGCCATGCGTGTAGTTCACGATCAGCGGCTGCACGTTTTGGAGGGTGCCGCTTCCCCATGTGGAATAGCGCACATGGCCGATGCTGAGGTTGCCGACGAGGCGCTTGAGTTTATGCTGCTTGAAGACGTCGGACACGAGGCCGAGACCTCGGTGGGCGTAGAGATCGCCATTTTCGCCGGAGATGATGCCCGCGCCTTCCTGGCCGCGGTGCTGCAGGGCGTAAAGCCCGAGGTAGGTCAGATTGGCGGCTTCGGGGTGGCCGAAGACTG
>CAZLBS010000095.1:0-9644 GCA_964557505.1 uncultured Nitrospiraceae bacterium
CGATGTGTCCTTCCGGAAGCAAGAGGGGCTCCATGTCCGGGTGATCCTCTTCGCTGGGCAAATACTCCGTCACATGCTGGCCATTGAGCCAGACGTTGATATGCGGGGGATTGCCTTCGACGACGGCCACGATGCGGTTCCATTCGCCTTGGCGGTACGCGTCTTCCCAGCCTTCCGCCCCCTTGTAGAAGCCGCCGATGGCTTCGCCATAGATGCCGCCGATGTTGCCGCCGTCGTACGCGTCGACCATGATCTGGTAGCACTTGCCCGCGGGGGTGCTTCGGAGAAAGATCCCGCTGTCGAGCCCCCAGTCAGGCTTGAGTTCGATTTCCAGGATGAAGTCGCTAAAGGTTTTCTGGCTGAGCAAGATGCCGCCATTGCCCGGTTTGTCTTGTGAGCCCGTAATGGCAGCATCTTCGATGCGCCAATCTTGGGTGTCGCCGTGGTGGCTTTCCTCGCTGATGAACCAGGCATCGAGAGAGGAGCCGTCGAATAGGGCGGCCCATTCCGTGTCAGGTGCGGCGGCGGTGGGGGCGAATGGGCCCGCGGCCGCGCCGAGAAGCGCTGCGGTCAGGATGGCTGGGAACACGCGGCGTGCTGTCATGGTCTTGCTCCCCATTGTTCAGCGTTGCGTATTGGCTGCCCGTGTAGTGTAACCAAGGCCCGATGGTCTGCGTGAGGGCGGGCATATGGCCAAGGTGGCTCGCGAGGACATTCGCCGGGCCAGAAGGCAAGTGCCTGGCGGCGTTCACGTTGACAACGGCTGGCTCCCGCACATGCGCCAACCCCGCGGGCATGTGCCATTCAGCGCTGGTATAGAGCGTACGCAAGATGAGATCGTTCGGGCTGTACACATTGATCAGGGGGAGGCAGGCTCCTCGCTGGGCCGCCTGCCATTGCGCAGGGTCATCCGCGCGAACGGCCCCGGCGATACAAAAGGCCTGATGGACCCGGGCGCCTTCGTTTGCGGTCTCGATCAGCAACTCGCGCAGGAGATAGCCGCCGAGGGAAAAACCAGCCAACGTAACGCGGCTTGGCGGCATGGGCAGTTGATCGACAAAGCCTGCTTCCGCGAGGCGGCGGGCCGTGGCTTGCGCTTCGTTTCGAGCCCGCCGCCAATATCTGTGTGCGCGGACTGCGGTTCGTTGGACTGTGTAGAGCACGCCCGCGGCGCCCAAGAGAAGCTTCATGCGGCGCGCGGCAAAGGCCGCAGGCATCAGCAGGCTCATGAGCGTAACCCATGAATGGCGGTAGGTGCGCCAGGCTATGAACAAGTCCGCCGCGGCCCTGGCCGATTGCAAGAGCATCTCGCCCGTATCGCCGGACTGCCAGGCGAGCACGTGTATGGACCCGTGCCATCCGGCGCGCCGCAGCGGGCGGACCCACTCCGCCTCGTACCGTGCCGGATCGAGGTCCCGGCTTAAGAACCCCGGGATGGCAATGAAGGCCCGGCGTGCGCCCATGTCAGGCGCAAGCGCCGCCAGCGTGGGCTCTGGGCGGCTCATGGAATGTTCCGCTGCGCCTGCCGCGCCTGTGCGAGCAGTGCTTCGAGTTCGCTGCCGGAAGCCTTTTGCTGCCGTGCCAACGCAAGGCCCTGTTCGAGCACTTGGATTGCCTCGGGGAAGCGTCCGAGTACGAGGAGGCTCCGGCCCTTGAGCGTGTAGCTCCATGGGGCTTCGGGAAGCAGGGCCATATGCTGTTGGGCTGCATCGAGGGCCTGCTCTCCTTTGCCCAAATCGCCCGCGGCGCGCGATAGCGCTGCGAGAACCGCGGGCTCGCCGGGCGCGGTTTTTGCCATGGCCGACCAACGGTAGTAGCGTCCATGCGGCGTGTCATGCATCGAAGAGAGCGCGACCAATTCGCTGAGCGCAAGCGAGCCATCGCCGGGCAGCGCTGCCGCATAGGTCAAGGCCGCATCTTGCAGAGCGATCTCGCCCGCGGCTCGACACAGGGCGGCAAGCCTGAGCATGTCGTCGCCAGTGGGGGCGGCGGCAGCGCTTTGTGCCAATACGTCATGAGCATTGGCGGCGCAGGGGTCGAACGTGCCGGGCACAATGGGTCTTGCGGGTCCTAAGCTGAGCACGCCATCGCTGGCCAGTGCGTGCGCGATGAACTTCGCGGCATAGGCGTTTCCCGATCTCGTTACGTGCACATTGTCCACCATGAGCGGCGCGGGCCAGGCGCGGGCCTCCTCGAAGACGTCGATGAGCCCAGCGCCGAGTTGAGCTGCCATCACCCGCGTAATCTCGCCGTAGCTTACATGCTGCGAAGGATTGGCATACACGTTGATTTGCGGCCAGACGATGAAGTGCAGGCCCGCATCATGCTGACGGCAAAGGGCCGCGATTTCTTCCAGCGCCACTTGAAAGTCGTCTTCTGTGGTGCGCCGCTCCGGCATTCCAGGTTGACGCAGTGCATCGGGGAACACATACCAACGCATGCCGGTGACGAAGGCCGACCATGAGCGTGCTTCAAGCCAGGCCTTGTCATTTTGTGCCGAGAGCGAAACATCGTTGATGCCAACCGTAACGAGTACGTGCGCTGGCTTGTGCCGGGGGATGGCGTCTCGGAGCAGTTCGAGCGTCTGATAGACCGAATAGCCGACGACGCCCATATTGCGCACCCTGAGGGCCAACCCATGTCGCTCGAAATACTGGGCGAGTTGCGCGGGCCACGTGTCTTCATCATTGACGCCATAGCCCCACACGGTGGAATCGCCGGCGCACAAGACGAGGCGCCCGCCGAATTGATCAGGCGGCGAAAGGCGCGTGCCATCCGGATAGGTCGTGAGCGTGTAGACCGTTACGTGCTCGACGCCGCTCATGATGATGGTGGGCTCGGGCTGCGGGCGGTTTTCCCAGATGCGGCCGGGGCTGAAGCGCAACACCCGGCTCCAGTCCGTATCGTCGCGGGCTTTCAGCGGCTGTTGACCTGTGCGGGGCATGACGAAGCGCACGAAGAATTCGGCCGTGACCGCGGCAAGGACGAGCGTAATGAGCCCCGATAACAGCCAAGGGAGAATGCTCTTCATCGGCGGCTACTGCCGGAGCGGAGCCCGGGCCGCCAGATTCCACCCATGCCCATCGATGCGCTCATAGATGGAAAGATTCTCGACGCGCTCGACCGAATCAATCTCGAGACTCTTGAGATCGCGCAGGGCCCGCTCGGTCTGTTCGGGATCCAGTCCCGCAGTAATGGTAACATGCGGGACATATGAGTGGTTTTCTTCCCAGCCGAGGGTGGCCACGAGGTCGTCGTGCAGGGCCCGCAGCGGACAACTGTCTTCCACGCGCGCATAAGTCACATTGGTAGTCGGCAAGAAGGTGTCTGCCCCGGACAAGTGAAGGTCGAAAGGGTCGTGACGCTGGGCTACCTCGCGTACGCGTTCGACCAGGCGCGGCAGGTCGTCTTGGATCGTGACGGGTCCGGCGACTGTCACGTGCGCATCAATCCATGAAGCCGCCTTCGCGTCGTATTTGCGGCGCAGCTTGTTGAATAGGGCGCGGGCATCGCCATCGAAAACATGGGTGATCACTACTTCAATCATGAAGTCTTGGCTGTTCCTTCACTTGAGAAGCCTGCTGATGAAGCCACCAGAGCTTTGCGTACTTCGTAAACACGGACACCGCCGCCAGGCCGCACAATACGGCGCCGTGGAAACCATCGCGGTAGCCTTGCCGGAAGAGATACATTTTCATGAAGCGTATCAGGGGGCGCAGCAGCATGTCGCGTTTGCGCGGTTGCCGGCCCTTCTCATGGAGGTCTTGCGCGGCCCATGTGGTGAAGCGCTGGAAGGTGGCAAAATACTCCTCGAAGTTGCGCTTGTCGTCATGCAGCATGGGCGCGTCTATCCGGCCTACCGCGCCGTCTACCGTGACGGAGGCATGCACGCGCCGGTCTTGGTAGCGCCCTTTCGAGGTGCGAAAGAGCCGCAGGTTGTAGTCCCGTTCCCACCCGCAGTGCTGGATGCGCTTGCCAAAAAAGATGCTTTCCCGCTTGATGCGGTAGCCGTCGGCGCTGTTGGGATCGCGAATGACGTGTTGGATCGCATCGCGCAAGGGCGGGGTGACCTGCTCGTCGGCATCGAGCACGAGGGTCCATTCGGTTTCAATTTGGGGGAGGGCCCAGTTGCACTGCGCGGCCTTGTTTACGTATTCGTGGGTAACGACCCAGCCGGTATATTGGCGCGCGACAGCGTCGCTGCCGTCCGTTGTGTTGGGGTCGACGACGCAAAAGATGCGGTCGGCCCAGCCCACGCTCTCGAGGCATGGCTTGAGGCGGTCGCCAGCGTTGGGTATGAGCGTCAAGACCGTAATCGTGCTCACCGGAAGTGCCCCTCGCAAAAGCGTTAGTGTAGCGGAATGACCTCAGCCGATGTGAACGAGACCGCGGCGGACGCGGCGCCCAAGCCGGAGGCGAACGGACGCGGAGCGGTGGTCCGCGTCGGGCCAGCCGGATGGTCATACGACGACTGGAAGGGGCGCGTGTATCCACACGGCATGCCGAAACGGCTGCATCCGGTCACCTACTTGGCGCAATTCTTCGATGCCATCGAGATCAATTCGACGTTTTACCGGCCCACACGCGCAAGCTACAGCGCGAAGTGGGCAGATTTGGCGGGGATCAATCCAGACTTCCGCTTCACGGCAAAACTGTGGCAGGGCTTCACGCACGAGCGGGAGCGTTGGCCGGGCGACGAAGCCATCCGCGACTTTTGCCGCGGTATTGATCCGCTCGCCGAGGCAGGCAAACTGGGGGCGCTGCTTGTTCAGTTTCCGTGGAGCTTCAAGCGCACGCCCGAAAACCGCAAATGGCTTGCGCGGGTGCTCGAGGCTTTCAAGGCGTATCCCCTGGCAGTCGAGATTCGGCACGCCTCATGGAACACCCCCGAGCTTTACGAAGGCTTGGCCGCGCGCAACATCGCCTTTTGCAACATCGATCAGCCGCTCTTCCGCAATTCGCTTGCGCCGGCCTGCCACGTGACGGGGCATATGGGGTATGTCCGTCTCCATGGCCGAAATGCAGACGACTGGTTCCGGGACGATGCCAGGCGCAACGACCGCTACAACTACCTGTACTCGCCTGAGGAATTGAAGGAGTGGGTCGTCAAGGTTGTGCGCATCAAGGAAAAGGCCAGCGAGGTGTATGCGATTACCAACAACCATTACGAAGGCCAAGCAGTGGTCAATGCCTTCGAGCTGCAATCCCAACTCGGACAGCCCATCAAGCGAGTCCCAGAGCACCTGCTCGAGCACTACCCGCGCTTGCGAGGGTTGTTGACATAGGGGCTGCTCGATGGATGTGGCCGTGCATGCTCAGGGTCCACGCGCAGCAGCACGCCTTTACCGCGCGTCGGCCTCGGCGTTGAGCAGTTGCCGGACGGCGGCGAGGCGGGCGCAGGCTCTCAGGAAGGGCAGGTGCTCGTGTGCGGGGGGCGGCTCGGGCCACTGCAGGAGCGCATCGAGGAAGCGCCCGGAGGCATCGCGGTAGGTGAGCAGGGCCTCGATGTTGCGCTGGACGAAGTCGTCGAGGGGTTCTTCGCTGAGGCGGGGGCGCTCCGGAAGATCGCCGGTGCACATGCGCCCGGGCAATTCGAAGGCGTGCTTTGTAACCATGTCATGGGCGGCAAGGGCGCTCGCGGGATAGCGGTATTCTTCGTCGGCCAGGGGCGTATCGTCGATGCCCCCGAGCGTGGTGACGGCCTGAATCAGATAGCGCACGGCATGCAGCATGGGCGTGCCGACTTCTTCCTCGGGCCGCAGCCGCAGCTTATGCAAGTGGGTCGTGTACAGGGCGAAACAGTAGCGCTCCGGGCTGGCCAGCAAGGCCGCCTCGACTTGGGGCGGCGTGCCCGAGCCTTGCGCATCGACAGGAATGGCAGCCGCCTCGATGCCAGCGCGCACCGAGACGAACATGGCCTGCGCGGGAATGCGGCCCAAGCGTTCGTCTGGAGATGACGCCTCGAGCAACTGTCCGCGCGCGGTAATGTTCAGGCCGATGAGACGGTCGAGATCGGGGTCTGGCTGCTCGCGCATGGGCGCCGCCATGATGGCCGCGTCAAGTGCCGCGATGACCTGCTCGAGATCGTGGCCAAAATCATCCGGCTCTTCGGACTGCAACTCCCTCGCGCGCTCATGGATCTCGGCGAGGGACACCGCCGCATCTTCAAAAATGGGCTGCTTGAGCGCCATGAGAAGCCCCGTGATGTGCCGGTTGGACCGATCGTTGGTCTGCTGGTCCAAGCGCATCAGCGCATCGAGCGTGCGCGGGCGCAGGCGTTCGCGCGCCGCTGGCATTTCCGTGGTCATGCCGCGAGCGTAAAGCAGCCAAGCGGCCCACGCAAGGACGGGCTACTTCGCGGGCGCCGGTTCTGGCCGCGGGACGGCCTCGGTCTGCATGCGCATGCCATGCTTCGGCCTAAGGGTAATGAGCGGGCGCAGGGCGATTTCCTGTGCCGGGTCGAGGTCGAGCCGGTAGTGCTGGGCAATTGTCGCGAGCACGATGACGCCCTCCATCCAGGCGAAGGGCTCGCCGATGCACACGCGCGGCCCGCCGCCGAAGGGGATGTAGGCATGCTTCGGCCGCTGCTCGATGGCTTCCGGGGTGAAGCGATCCGGGTCGAAGCGCCCGGGCTCCGGCCAATAGCGCTCGTGCCGGTGCAAGGCATAGGGGCTGATGAAAATGGTCGACCCGGCGGGAATCGTGTAGCCGAGGCATTCGAACGGTTCGATGTTGATGCGGCCGATGACGTGCGCGGGCGGATAGAGGCGCATGGCCTCGGCGAATACCTGCCGGGTAAAGGGCAATTCGCGCACACGGGCGGCGGTGATGGGTTCGCCCCCCAGTACCTCGCGCACTTCCTCGTGCATCCGCTCGCGGACGCCGGGGTGCTGGCTGAGCAGATAGTAGCTCCAGGTCAGCGCGTTGGCCGTGGTCTCATGACCCGCGAGAAACAGGGTGACCGCCTCGTCGCGCACGCCCACCGTGGACAGGCCGGCGCCATCTTCCTCGTCGACGGCCGCCAGCAGCATCGAGAGCAAATCGCCGCGGTCTTCCCCGCTTTGCTTGCGCTCTTCGATCATGCGGTAGATGGTCGCGTCGATCCGCTCGCGCGATTTCTTGAGGCCCGTCAAGCCCGGAATCGGCAATCCAAACTTGAGAACCAAAGGCGCGAGGGGGGCCAAGGGACTTCCAATCAGCCCGAAATGGCCCATCATGTCGTCGATGGCCCCGCCGACTTCGCCGGCCTCGACCTCGACATCCGCGTCGAACAGCGTCTTGCCGACGATGCTCATGGTAAGGCGCATCATCTCTTCGTCGATGTCGTACGTTGCGCCGGACTGCCAGCGCCGGCACATGCGCTCGGTATGCTGCTGCATCACATCCCCATAGGCGGCGATGCGCTGCGTGTGGAATGCGGGCTGCAGCATCCGCCGGTTGCGTCTATGCGTGTCGCCCTCGGCGGTGAGCAGCCCTTCTCCGAGCAAGGCCTGCCCCGCAAGCTGCAAGCCGAGACTCTTGGTGAAGTTGCGGTGATTGGTCACGAAGATATCGCGCACCGCCTCCGCATCGGAGATGAGATACATCTTGCGTGTGGCGATCTGGAAATAGGCGATGTCGCCATATTGCTGGCGCGTCTCGTGCAAAAAGCTCGCGAAGTCGCGGCGAAAGGCGGCGGCATGGGCGAAGGGGTATCGGGCTTTGGGGCCGGGCGGACGTGTGACGGCGCTCATGAGCTTGCTGTGCTCCTTCGTTCGCTGCGTTTACGGCTTCGGGTGGAACCAGCGCGCGAAGCAGCCGCGCCATACGGTATGATGCCGTACCCATGGAGGGATTCCAACCACAAGTGCGGCGGCCCCTGCGCATTGCGTTCTGCCACCACGCGAGCGATTATGGCGGCGGCTCGGACCGCGCGCTATTCGACTTGGCGACGCACCTGCCCCGCGACCGCGTGCAGCCCCTGATGCTCTTGAGAGAGGGCGACCCATTTGCCGCACGTTACCGTGCTCAGGACATCGCCGTCGAAGAACTCCAGCTGAAGCACCCGCGCCGCTCGCCGAGGCTCAAAGACAATCTGCCGTTTCTATTGTCGTTCTGGCCGAGCGTGTTTGCGCTCGAGGGGCACATCCGCCGGTTCGAAGCGGACCTCGTTCACGTGAATACCCTCAACAACATTCAAGGTTCCGTTGCGGCTTGGATGGCCGGGCGCCCTTTGGTGTGGCATATTCGCGAAATAGGCGGCGAGGCGCGTATCGACAAGCTGCAACGCCAGGCCGTACGCCTGTTGGCGCACCGCGTGGCCTGCATGTCCGACGCGATTGCCGCCAAGCAGACCCTGTCGGGCGAGCGTGTCGTGGTCTTGCGGGGCGCGGTCGACCTTGCGCCCTACCGCAATTTGCCGAGCCGGGCGGATGCCCGCACCACTCTCGGGCTGGATGAGGAGGTGAAGCTGGTCGTCTGTTGCGGGCGCATCGAGCATTGGAAGGGCCAGCACGTGTTGATTGAAGCGGTGCCGGCCATCCGCAAGGGCCACCCCACCGCGCAGTTCTGGTTTGCCGGGGCACCCGCTGTGAACAAGCCGGAATACTTCGAGGCCCTGCGCCGGCAAGTAGCGGAGCTTGGCCTGCAGGATTGCGTCCGTTTTCTTGGGGCCCGCGAGGACGTGCCCGTGCTGCTCGCGGCGGCGGATGCGGCGGTGGCGCCGACGGCCACGGCGGAACCGTTCGGACGCGTGGTTATCGAAGGCATGGCAGCCGGCGCGCCGATGATATCGACAGACGCGGGCGGGCCGGCGGAAACCATCGAGCATGGCGTCACGGGCCTCTTGGCGCCGCCGGGGGAAGTCAAACCGTTGGCCGCCGCGATCTCCGCGACGCTGGGCCAACCAGACAGGGCCCGGGCCATGGCTGAAAATGGCCGGAGAGAAGCCTTGACGAAATATGATGTGAGCCGGCTGGTAGAAGAAGCATTGGAGCTATTCGACGAACTGGCCGAAGAGCATGGGGCCGTCCGGGATGCCTAGCCCTCGACGGCGGCAGCATGACATGGCTTGAGCCGAGAGGCGGCGTATCGACCGCATGAATACAAACGAAGAGCGCAACATCGTCATCCTATGCGCGGCGACGGACCTGCTTTGTTTCTGGTTTGCGATGCACGTGGCAAGCATTGCCGTGTTCGACGTGCTTGGCACAGTGGATCTCGCCGCGCTCAACCGGGATCGGATGTTGGCCGCTCTTGTATTTGGAGCGCTCATGACGGGATTGGGCGCCTACTTTCCGTACCGGCTGACCGACCGGTTCGATGCGGTGTATTACGGCGTGCTCCCAGCGTTGACATCCGTCGCGCTCTTGCTCATCGCCACCACCGCGATTCCCCCCGAGTGGCGCGCCATATCCCGCCGGGAGATTGTCTTTGGCGGCTTGCTGGCTGCCCTGCTCGTGGCTGCGTGGCGGGTTGCCGCTCCCCCGGCGCTGCGCCGGTTCAAAAGCCTGCACCGGTTTTTCTGCGTGCTTGGCGATGAAGCCGAGGGCCAACGCATTGCCCGTCTCATTCGTGAAGCGCGCTCCGTTCATGCTGATGCAGACTACGTGGATGCCTCCGCACTCGAAGCGGAAATGAAGGATGCAGCGGCGAGCGCCCACGAC
>CAZLBS010000096.1:0-6710 GCA_964557505.1 uncultured Nitrospiraceae bacterium
GCATGAATGCGCCGGATGCCGCCCGGGCCGCCTTCGAGCGGGCCTGGGATTTGGGCTGCCGTGACGCGCGCCTCACCGCGTTCCTCGGCTCAGAGCCAGGCACGGCTGGCCCCGCCCGCAACAATAAAGGCGCGCCCCCTTCATAAGGCGGCGCGCCTCTGCATACAGTGGCTTCTGCTTTTTCGCCAGGCAGGCAGCGGGTCTACTGGGCATTCGTCCCGGTGGGGCGCACGGTCTCCTGCGTCACCGGCCGGACATCACCATTGCGGAGCCGTTCCTTGTACGTGGCGATGCGTTGTTCCCACTCAGCCGGACTGGCCCAGCCTTGCTCCTTCGCATCCGTGGCGAATTTGAGCGCCATGTCGAGCCGTCCCTGCTTTTCATAAACCGAGCATAGGCGCTTTAGGCCTAGGTGCGTCGGCAGCGGCTGGCCCGGGTAGGCCCGCCGGTACGCCTGGGCAGAGCGCGGGGCCATCTTCACCTGCTTCATTGCGTATTCCCACGACTTGTCCAGGGCATCTCCCCGCATGTCCCGCGCGTTGTAATACGCCAACATGGCATCTTGATACAGGAAATGCAGGGTCAGTGCGTCGCGCGAATCCGCCGCGATGGACTCGGCTTGGCGCCAGAGCCGCTCCCGCAAATCTAGCGGGGCATCCTTCGGAAGCCGCCGCGCCGCTTCCAGCAGCGCTTGGGTGAGAGACCGCTTGTCCGCGGCCGTCACCCGGCCCTGAGTCAGCGGATTCGACCCGTCGCCAAGTGGGTCGTAGCTCCGCTCGATCAGGTCTCGTTCATCTTCGTCGAAAGAGTCGAACCACCAGTCTTCCAAGTCGTAAAACTGGATCAACCCCTCCACTTTCCGCCTCTTACCAAACAACGTCATGCAAGCATCCTCGCCTGGTGCGCCCAATAACCTTGCGCAATCCCGGCAATCGCATTAACCCTGGCGCGACAATCCCCCTAGGAGCGCGCCGTCCACCCGTCAAAAGAGACCGTATGATTTACGTGCGATGCTTGCAACCAGTTCGAGTAGACACCCACAATCAAATTAATGCCGCCCAGTCGGCCTTCCCCAGTGCCTGAGTATACACCATCTTTGGATAACTTCATTCCTTTTTTGACCTACCGTACCAATTTCTAACGGAGAAACCACACAAAAATGTGTTCCAAAACTGTTGCGCGCGATTTGCAGGCACGGTATTCGTGTTTCACCAGGCGCGAGCGCCTTCGGGCGGCGTTACGCCTTGATGATGGGGAGCGGTTCAAAGGCATCGAGGAGGATGGGCTGGGGGTCCGTCGTAAGCCAGCCGCTCAGGACCGCCGCATAGACTTGGCGAAAATCCACCCCATGGCGCAGGTCGCCCCGGTCAAGGTTGGTCAGGCTAGGCAGGGTTCCATGGAACCCGGCGCGGACGTGAGGACCCATGATAAACATGGGCGCGGCAGTCCCGTGGTCAGTGCCGCCGCCGCCATTCTCCGCCACCCGGCGGCCAAACTCGGAAAAGACCATGGTGGTTACACGGCCCGCGGTCCCATCGCGCTTGAGCTGTTGTTGAAACTCGCGGAGCGAATCGGCGAAGCGCTTGTGCAACTGCGCGTGTTGACCCGATTGATTCACGTGGGTGTCATATCCACCGGCGGACACGTAGTAGATGCGCGTTTGCAGTCCGCCGCGGATCAGCGATGCGACCGTCAGCAGGGGGTTATTGGAGGACCGCGCCGAGAAGTTCCCGGCCTTTGCCGCCTAGCGCACTTGTTCCGCGCTCATGAGGGCGTTCGAGGTGGTATGCCGGAGGAAGTCGAGGGTTGCGTTGTTGGTGGCGCCGGCCGCGTTCAGACTTGCCATGGCCGCTGGCGTATCGGCCCGGCCTTCCGGGCCGCCATTCCAACCGAAGCGCAACGGGTTTTCGAATGCGACGCCGATTCCGGCTTGGCCTTCGAAGGCCTGCGGACGTTCGCGCATCACGGCTACGCCGGCATGCGGCACAGCCGTACCGGAGCAGGCATTGTCGAAATAGCGCCCCAGCCACCCACGGCCCAGGTATTCATCAGAGCCGCTCGCCGTATGCCAAATTTCCATCGAACGGAAGTGGGAACGGTCTGGATTGGGATAGCCTACGCCATGGACGACCGCCAACTCGCCGTCATCCCAGATCTGCTTCAAGCCGGTCAGTGCCTGGTGCAGGCCCAAGTCATCATCCAGTGGCAGCACATCGCTTTTCTTGAGCGCAAGCGTCGGCCGTGCGCGGTGGTATGCGTCATCCCGCCAGGGCACGACGGTGTTGAGCCCATCATTGCCGCCGCCCAGTTGCACCACGACGAGGACGCGATCGTCGGGAAATCCGTCAACAGCTGCCTGAGCGGCCGAGTGTTCCGCCGTTCGCGTGAGGAACGTGGGCGCGAGTCCCATGGCGGAAACCATGGCCGCCGATCCCAGAAAGCCTCGCCGTGTCATGCGTGCCGTCATCTTGCATTCTCCCGGCGCCGATGCATCAGCGGCTGCCGTTAACAAAGTTGATATTCCGCCATGCTGAAGAGCAAGTGCATGGCCGCTTCTAGATCGCGCCGCCCGATGGTCTCGGGCCGCAGGGGGCTGCTGGGGCCGGCGGCGCCGAGCGCTTCCGCAAGCGTTTGGCGCTGTGCCGGACTCAAGGGCACGCTCAGGTGGCGCTTTGCCAGGGCATCCGCAGACTCGCCTGCCGTGGCAAAGGCAAGTCCATCGAGCATGGTGCGCACATCAAAGCCTTCGGCGCGGCCCATGCGAAAGCGCAGATCCTGCACCATGGCGCGGCGCTCCGGGGGGGCGGCGTCTCGCAACTGCTGGGCCATTTCGCGGCGTTCGTGCATGGGCAGTTGTTGCAGCATCGCGCGCACTTCGCCGGCGCCCTTTTCCATGGCTTCCTCGATGCGCTTGCCGCGCATGCTTGGCGCTTCAGCCGTTTCGGCCATTTTTGGAGCGGAGCCGCTCATCATGGTCATGGAGGCATCGCTCATGAGGCGCTGCTGCTGGCGTTCGGCATCGGCGGTTGCCAGCGCCACGGGCAGGTTGTACCGCAGCATCATAGCGTTCGCATTGACCCAGGCCGAGTTGCCTTCCCATCCACTGACGTCGGGCGGGAAGAACAGGTCTTGCCCCATGGCGCGCGCCGCCTGGGCGAGCGTGATGTATGGCGCGGGCTCGAGGCCGAGGTCGTGGGTCAGTTCAATGGCCAGCTGCACCGGACTCTTCACTTGCGTACTCATGACGGCTTCAGCGTAGAACGCGCGCGATAGGAACAACTGGCGCAGCATTGGCTTCAGGTCATAATCGTATGCGCGCAAAGTGGCGGCGAGTCCGTCGATCGTCTCGCGGGGGGGCGTCTCCGAGGCGAAGAAGGTCCATGCTTTCGATGCAAAAAAGCGTGCGCATTCGGGTTGCTCAAAAATGGCGTCGACGACGTCCCATCCATCCAGCGGCCCGCTGCGCCCGAGAAAGCGTTTCGGTCCATCATCGTGCCTGTAGATGTTGTACTTAAAGGCAGGCCCATCATAGGTCCAGCCGGTGAAGGCGCGCGCTGCTTCCTTGATGTCCTCCTCGGTGTAGTGGCCAATGCCAAGCGTGAACAGTTCCATCAATTCGCGAGCCCAGTTCTCGTTCGGCTTGCCTTTTTGATTGCGGTGATTGTCGAGGTATTTCAGCATCATGGGCGATTGGCCCACGGCGATGGTCAGGCGCTTGGCATTGCCCGCGGCATACTCCCGGAAGATGTTGTTCAACTGCCATGTGTCATGCGAGTCCGAGACTTTCTGGGCCGACGTTGCGAAATGGCCATGCCAAAACAGGGCGAGTTTTTCCTGCAATGGATAGGGTCCGTGGAGCATGCGCTCGAACCACCATGCCCTCAAGCGGGCGATGGCTTCGCGCTGTTCCCGCCGCCGTGCCTGGAAGAGCCGCCGCCGCGCTTCCTGATCGAGCCCCTTCACGCGCTCCTTGCGTTCGCGCCAAGTCAGGGCTTCCAAGAGGAAGCTGGGCTTTTCGGCCCGGTATCCCGAGGGAAACTCGAGGAACGCATCGACGGCCTCCTCGGGGGACATGCCGGCCAGCACGCGCACGCGTTCGCGCGGTATGCCAAAAGCGGCCCTGTTGAGGAGGTGACGCGCCGTCCGCTCAGTCCATGCGCTGGAGGAGATGGGAGCTAGTGTATCCGTCGTTGCCATGTGGTTCCCGCCTTGTGTTGCGTCCGGTCTAACCCGAATTGCGCACAAAGGTTCCGTCCCTATCACGCAGCATAGCGGATGACGCCCAAAACGGGAAGCCGGAAGCGGGCGATGCCCATTTGCGCGGTAAGGCGGCTCTGGTTCTTGACCCCTCCCGCCATCTCTTGTAAGGTGCACGGCACACGTTAGGCGCCGTGAAGATCAACTACCCTGCTTGGAGTTCCAATGGGCCGCAATACCGTCCGGTTTCGCTGTCATCACTGCAATCACTGCTGCACAGAAGTCGTCTGTTTGCCCACCCCGAAAGACGTGCGCCGCATTGTGAAACACACGGGCCGGCATCCGCTCGAGTTCATCGAGTTTCTGACGCCTGACGAAATTCTGGATGTAGACGAAGACGACCCGGCGTGGCTTCATGTGAATGGCCATCGCTACATCATGGCTCTTCAGCGCGATCCAGACGAGGGCTGCGTGTTTCTCGACCAAGACACGAAGCTCTGCTCGATCTACGAGGCCCGGCCCTATCTGTGCCGCTTGTATCCCTTCAAGGTCGAATTCGATCGCGATGGCGAGTACAAAGGCTTCTCGCTCCATAAAGATGTCGGCTGTCCGCGCCACCGGGATGGAACGGTCGGCACGGCTCATCTGTATGATCTCTACGAGGAAGACGAGCGCTGGCAACACGAGTACCGGTCGCTTGTGCGCAAGTTCAACAGCATGCGCAAGAAGCACCGGAAGCCGGAAGACTTTCTCGCCCTTTTCATGAAAGGGATGTAGCTGGCCTTGCACCGCTTCACGCTTCGTGTATACTTGCACGCGTTCTGGACCATAGGGGAGTGCGGTCCCACGGGGAACCCCCCAGCGGCGGCCGCAAGATGTTCAGCATGTTCACACCGCATGGAGGAAGCAGCGAGCAATGGGTATCTTCGAGTTCATCGGCGACTTGGTCACGGGCGGCTTGCTTGGGGTCATCATCAGCTTCTTCGAGTTTATCGCCAGCCTGCTTGGCTTCTTGACGGGCGTTGGCGCGTTCGTGCCCTAGCACGGGTTGTAAGAACGTTTGCATGGTGGCGGCCGTCTCTCGCAGGCGGCCGCCATCCGCTTGCCGCTGCCAGCTTCTAGCACGATGCCAGCGTCCTCTATACGCGCCAGGCTAGCGGACGGAGAGCTATGCCTTGGCGGCTGGATTCAGCTGGCCCATCCGGGCGTCGCCCACGTCTTAGCCAGCAGTGGTTACGACTGGGTCGCGCTCGATCTCGAGCATGGCGCTATAGGCGATGCCGAGTGCGCCGCGGTCATCTCGACGATTCGCGCCGCAGGTTGCGAAGCATGGGTGCGCCTCCCGGGCAACGCGTATGCGGACAACAAACGCTATCTCGACATGGGAGCCACGGGCCTCATCTGCCCCTTGGTGACGCGCGCGGATGATGCCCGGCTCTTGGTGCGCTCAGCCAAGTATCCCCCACAGGGCGAGCGCGGCGTCGGGTTTTGCGCAGCCAACGGTTATGGCTTTGCCTTCGACCCGAATCTTGAAGCGATCAACGACACGATCACCTGCGCTGTCATGATTGAACATGCCGATGCCCTCGCTGGACTCGATGGCATTCTTTCCGTCGATGGCATCGATGCAGCCTTTATAGGCCCTTACGACTTATCCGCCTCCTTGGGCATTCCGGCTCAGTTTGAACATCCGTACTATCAAGAGGCCGTCGAGCGCATCCGGGAGGTCTGCCGCGAGCATGGCATCGTTCCAGGCATTCATGTTGTCGATGCCGATCCCCACGCGCTGCGGAGCCGCGTCGACGAGGGCTACCGCCTGGTCGTGTACAGCCTCGACGCTACCCTGCTTGGGAGTGCCGCCCGCGCGGGCATCCGGGCCGTCCGTGCCATTCCGGGAGACGCCAGCTGATGATGCACTCTCGCCATGTGACCGCCCTCGTTCCCATGCGCGCTCAAAGTGAACGCGTCACCGGGAAAAACACGCGGGCGTTCTGCGGGGAGCCGCTGTATGTCCACATCCTTCGAACGCTCGACAAGGTGTATGCCGTCGACGACATCATCGTCAATACCGACAGCGAGGCCATTGCGAGCGGAGCCGTGGACATCTCCCCCAAGGTGCGCATCCATCGCCGCCCAGAAGCGCTGCGCGGCGGCGGCACCAGCATGAACCGCATTATCGGCCACGACTTGACACAATTGCCTCAGGCCGACATCGTGCTGCAGACGCACTGCACCAACCCCTTGCTCCGGGCCGACACCATCGCCAATGCCCTAAAGGCCTTTATGGAGGAAGGCGCGCACGATTCGCTCTTTAGCGTAACGCCCTGCCAAAGCCGCTTCTACGACCACGAGGGCAGGCCGGTCAACCACGACCCCAACCATCTTGTGCGCACGCAGGACATGCCGCCGCTCTACGAAGAGAACTCCAACATCTACATCTTCACCAGGGAGAGCTTTCAGCGCTGCGGGCGGCGGATTGGCGCCTGTCCAAAACTCTTTCCCACCGAGCCCAT
>CAZLBS010000096.1:6720-9643 GCA_964557505.1 uncultured Nitrospiraceae bacterium
CGATCGATATCGACAACGAATACACGTTCCGGCTGGCGGAATTGCTGGCGATGTACGCAGCCCCCGCCGCGCCGTGAGCCTGCCCATGGCCCCGGCCCGGATTCTTGTCGCGACGCATCCCTTCGGCTCTTGCGGCAGCGAACCGCGCAGCATGATTGATGCTAGCGGGCACGAGGTGGTCTACAACCCGTATGCGCGCCGGTTGCGGCCTGGCGAAGTGGCGGAATTGCTGAGCGGCTGCGACGCAGTCATCGCCGGCACCGAACCCTACGGCCCTGATGTCATCGCCCAATGTCCCCGATTAAAAGTCATTGCACGGGTTGGGATCGGCCTCGACAGCGTCGACCTGCCCGCCTGCCGCGAACATGGCGTGACCGTCACCTACACGCCTGATGCGCCCAGCCAAGCGGTGGCCGAGTTGACCCTTGCCATGATGCTCAACCTGCTCCGCCACGTGCAGACATCGGATCGTTCAGTACGCGAACGCGCGTGGAACCGGCTCATGGGCCGCCTCATGGAAGAGGTCGATATCGGCATCATAGGCGTGGGCCGCATTGGAAGCAGGGTGGTCAAGCTGCTCCAACCCTTTGGTTGCACCATCCGCATGCATGACATCGAGCCGCATCCCGAACGCACTTCTGGCTGCGAGGCGTCATGGACGAGCTACGAAGAGATTCTGCGCCGCTCCGGCATCATCAGCCTGCACATCCCGTTGACGCCGGCGACCCATGGCCTCATCGGCACCGATGCCATTGCCCGCATGCTTCCTGGAACGCTGCTCATCAACACATCCCGAGGGTCCATCATCGACGAAGGGGCCTTGGTGAAGGCGCTGCAATCGCGTCATCTGGGGGGCGCCGCGCTCGATGTCTTTGAAGCCGAACCCTACGAAGGCCCGCTGGCCCGTTTGGAAAATACCATCCTGACGGCGCATATGGGCGCGTCGGCAAACCGCGCGCGATTCGAAATGGAACGGGGCGCTGCCGAAGACTGCCTGCGGGTCTTGGCCGGTCAGCCGCCCCTGCGGCCCGCCCCATAGCCCTTGCCGGCTTATCCCTCCCGGCGAATGCGCCGAAGCGTGTCGAACATGCGCAAATAGATGCGCGCGCTGTCGCTGACTTTGGCGAAGTGGGACGACGGATTGCCCGCCTCGTAGAGGGTCGGGATGGGGCGCTCGGCGACCTTCCAGTCTCCCAAGAGCGCCCGCAGCAGCATCTCCATTTCGGTCTCATACCGCCCGCCGTGCACGTTGGCCAAGACGTACTCGCCAAAACGGCGGCTGCACAAGCGAAATCCAGACTGAGTGTCTGAGACGGTGCGCGGCAAGAGGGCCCGGGTGATGGCGGCGGTCGCAAAGTTCCCTGCCCGGCTTGCCAGAGGGACGCCCGTTCCCGATAGATCCCGCGCGCCGATCAGCAGATCGGCACGTTCTGATTCAAAGCCTTCATAAAGCGCGGGCAGCTGCGCCGGATCATGTTGACCATCTGCATCCATAAATGCCGCGCACGCGCATTGCGGGTCGCTCAAGGCCGCACGCAGACCGGTCAGGATTGCGTGCCCCTTTCCGCGGTTGTGTTCATGACGCACGATGTGCAGACCGCTGCCTGCCATACGCGCCAGGCAGCCATCGGTCGAGCCGTCATCCACGATCACGATGCGCTTCGTGCTGGCGAGCACGCCTTCCACGACGCGGGATACGCGGCTGCCTGCGTTGAAACAGGGGATAATGACGGTGGCCCGTTCTGGGAGAGGGCGTGCAGGCTCCGGCATGTGCGCGCCTGGCAGGCTAGGTCCGCGTCGCGCGTTTTGCGAGTTGACTCGCCTCACGGACCATCGCCGAGGCCCGGTCGGTTGCATTCAGAATCGAGGCGAGATACTTCCGCGACGGGTGTTCCGGTGGCAGATTGTCGCCGATCATCTCGGCGGAGGTGCGCACGACTTGCAGCGGGTGATTCACCGCGTGGGACAACTTGGTGAAGAGTTCCACCGCCTCGCTGCTAAAGACATATCCCCCGTCGCGCGCCGCGCCCGTCTGCATGCTTTGCAGCGACGCAACCCGCACGGCCACGTTGATCCACGCCCGCAGCGCACATTCCGAGACGGGGGACTCGATGAAGCCGTCTGCCCCTGCTTCCAAGGCTTCGCGGGCCGCCTGCTGGCCGCCGCCCGAAGGCACAATCACCACGATGGGCACGTTGCCTGTGCCGGTGCCCATCTTCAGATCTTCGCACAACTCGATGCCCGTGTAGCCCTGGCCCCCGGCGTTCGTCAGCACCATCGCCAATGGCAGGTGACCACGTACCGCGTCATCCGCGCCATGCTCGAGCCGCAAAGGCAGCAGCTCGTAGCCCAAGTACGCGACCAATTCGCGCACGCGTGCCGCGTGCGATGGGTCCGGTTCCAAGAGGGCAATGCGTGGCCGTTCCATTCAACGAAAAGATCCTGTGCGCTTGACCCGAGTCCCTGCGAGTCGTGAAATGCCGCCAGCGCAAATCATGCGGCTGGCCTTTCTCCCCCGGAACATAGTATGACATAAGACGGCTTCCCCGGGAGACCTCGTGTGCATTGCGGGCCAAGCGGTCATCAAGAGAGACCGTCATGCTCGCAGCCGGGCAATTGGCAACGTGCACCCCGCTTCACATCGTCGCACAGGCTCTCGGCGTGCCTGCTCGAGCGTCGACACCCATCATGAACGCTCGGGCGAATAGTGCTAGGCCAAGAGGTTCTGCCGGCCCTTCTGGCAAGACCCTGATAGGCGCAAACTTGCCCGGACAAGGGGTGTGCTCGCCCGGCCCAGCACAGAAGCTTTTGCCGCCCCCATGACTTGCCGAGTGCAAGTGCTTAATGCGAACCCTGTGCAGCCACTGCGAATGTCTCGGCGTCTTCTTCAGCCGTCGCATGTGCGCCGGGCGTGGCGGCCTTG
>CAZLBS010000097.1:0-4990 GCA_964557505.1 uncultured Nitrospiraceae bacterium
CGCCGTAATCTGCCTTCTCGAGGTGCTGCACCTTGCCGCGCTTGCCCGCCTCGAGCACGAGTTCCTCGGTCTTGTGATCGACCACGTCTTCCTGAATCTTCAGGCCCAGCAAGTCGTCTTTCACATACTCCACAAAGGTTTCGCGGATTTTGTCGATGTCGGCTTGGTACCGCTTTTTGACCTCGTTCACCTCGGCATTGATTTGGGTCTTGGTCGTGTTGTCGGCGCCCTTGTCGCGGCGGCTCGAAACATTCACATCGACCACCACGCCCTCAGCGCCCGGCGGCACATACAGCGAGGCATCGCGCACGTCCTCGGCCTTTTCACCGAAAATGGCGCGCAGGAGTTTTTCCTCGGGCGCAAGCTCCGTCTCGCCCTTCGGCGTGACTTTGCCGACGAGGATGTCGCCGTGCTTCACCTTCGCGCCGATGCGCACGATGCCGTTTTCATCCAGGTGCTTGAGGGCCTCTTCGCTCACATTCGGAATGTCGCGGGTGACGTCTTCCGGGCCAAGCTTGGTATCGCGCGCCTCGAGTTCGAACACCTGGATATGCACCGAGGTGAACATATCGTCCTTCACCATGTCCTGGCTGATGAGGATGGCGTCCTCGAAGTTGTAGCCTTCCCATGGCATGAAGGCGACCAGCACGTTGCGGCCAAGCGCCAATTCGCCTTGGTCGGTCGCCGGACCGTCCGCGATGATCTGGCCCGCTTCCACCCGGTCGCCAACGTCGACGATCGGCTTTTGATTGATGCAGGTGTTCTGGTTTGAACGCAGAAACTTCTTCAAGGGATACTCGTCGATTTCGGAGCGGAACGGATTGTCGTCGGCCCGCTTCTTTTCATCCACCCGCACCCGGATGCGCTTGCCGTCCGATGCCTCGACGATGCCGGAGCGTTCCGCCCGCACCACCGTGCCCGCGTTCATGGCCGTCACTGCTTCCAGCCCCGTGCCCACGACCGGCGCATCGGTGTCCAAGAGCGGCACGGCTTGGCGCTGCATGTTAGAGCCCATGAGCGCGCGGTTGGCGTCGTCGTGCTCCAGGAACGGAATCAGCGCCGCCGCGACGCTCACCAACTGCTTCGGCGAAACGTCCATGTAGTCGACCTGATCCGGGCCGACCTGCGGGAAATCGCCGCGGTGGCGCGTCATCACGAGGTCGCGCACAAACCGCTTCTTCTCGTCCAGCGGCGCGTTTGCCTGGGCGATGATGTAGTTGTCTTCGTCGTAGGCCGAGAGCGATTCGAAATCGCCAATCACCCGGCCATCTTCGACCTTGCGGTACGGCGTCTCGAGGAAGCCGTACTCATTAATGCGCGCATAGGTCGAGAGCGAGGCCATCAGGCCGATGTTGGGTCCTTCCGGCGTCTCGATGGGGCAGATGCGGCCATAGTGCGTCGGATGCACGTCGCGCACCTCGAAGCCCGCGCGGTCGCGGCTCAAGCCGCCGGGGCCAAGGGCGCTCAGGCGGCGCTTGTGCGTCAACTCGGCCAGCGGGTTGATCTGGTCCATGAAGTGACTGAGCTGGCTGCGGCCGAAGAAGTCTTTGATCACCGCGCTCACCGGCTTTGGGTTCACCAAGTTCTGCGGCGTCAGTTGCTCTTCGTCTTGGAAGTTCATGCGCTCGCGCACCGTCCGCTCCATGCGGACCAGGCCGATGCGGATCTGGTTGGACAGCAACTCGCCCACGGCCCGCACTCGGCGGTTGCCCAGGTGGTCGATGTCGTCCAGCACGCCCTCGCTGCCCTTCAGCTTGACAAGATATTGCAGCGTCGCCAAGACGTCTTCCTTGGTCAGCGTCTTGGTTTCCTGCGAAATGTCGAGCCCGAGCTTGCGATTGATCTTGTAGCGGCCCACCGGCGCGAAGTCATACCGAGACGGGTCAAAAAAGAGCTTGTCGAAAAAGTTGCGGCACGTGGCGTCGGTCGCCGGATCGCCCGGACGAATGCGGCCATAAATGTCGCGGTAGGCTTCCATCTGCGTCTGGGTCTTGTCCAGGCTAATGGTGTTGGCAATCGCTGGGTCCTGCAGCAGCGATTCCTCGGTGATGAGCTTGATGGTGGTGAGGTTCGAATTGGCGATACGCTCGAAGCCGGCTTCCGTCAATTCCGTGGCCACATCCGCCAGCACTTCACCGGTCTCGGAATCGATCGCATCGGCGCCCATCACGCGGCCGATGGCGCGTTCACGGGGATACCACTTGCCGTCGATGCGCACCTTCTCAGACGCAATCTCGACTTCCTCGAGCGGATAGAACATCGCGATGATGTCTTCGTTGTCTTCGATACCAAATGCGCGCAAGAACGTGGTCGCATAGATGCGGCTGCGGCGGTCGATGGTGAGCCACATCACGTCGTTGATGTCGTACTCAAATTCGAGCCAGGCCCCCCGGTACGGGATGATGCGGCCCGTGAGCAGCTCGCGCCCGTTTTGGTGCGTCTTGGTCTCAAACGAAACCCCCGGAGATTTGTGCAACTGGCTCACAATGACGCGCTCGGCGCCGTTGATGATGAAGGTGCCCGTCGGCGTCATCATGGGCATGTCGCCCAGAAACACTTCCTGCTCCACCATCATCGATTCACGCCGGTCGCCATCGCCCACTTCTTCATACTTGACGAGGCGCAACAGCGCCTTGATGGACGCCGCGTAAGTCAGCCCGCGCTCTTGGCATTCCGCAACCGTATACTTCGGCGGCGTAAAGCTGTAATGCACGAATTCAAGCCGGGTCATCCCATCCGGACTCGAGATCGGAAACACATCGAGGAACACTTCCTGCAAGCCCAGCGGCTCGCGCTCATCCGGCGGGACATCCCACTGCAGGAAATCGCCATACGACTTCGTCTGAATCTCGATGAGATTGGGTAGTTCGAGGACTTCCGGAATTCGCCCGAGCGACGGTCGCTCCGTGGGCAGCTTCAAGGCTACAGCCATGCGAGTCCTACTCCTTTACCTGTGCGCGGCCTGGGCATCCCCACTGCCGCGCGGCACAAAAAAACACCCGGCCAGACGCCCTGCGCCTTGCCATGGGTTGCTCCGCTAGTGCGTAGATGTCGCTTGCCTAGGAATGAGTTGAATAGCCGTACCCGCGTCGCCCAGGCGTTGAGGATGTTGCCGTGTCATGGGGCCGCCTTCCCCACGCATCCATGCCCAGACGGTGTATAAACGCTTTTACCACTGCACTCACGCTCGCCTGCACGGCGCCACCGGGCAAACAGTGGCCGTTTGCGAGCAGTCCTAAAGTGTATCGCATGCTTCATGCCATGTCAACACCAGGCGTCGCAGCAGCCATCCCGGGTTGTCGAGAAAACAACGGCTTTTCGCTCGAATGCCGGCCTGTTCAGGAATGGGTGGGGGTGGGCGCGGGTTTCTTTCACTGACGACCGAAAGGATTGAAGAGAGTGGCAAAACGAAATGAGCTATCCCCGATGACCTTCAGCCCCCGCATGAGGGTCATCGTATCACCCCCGCCCCCTTCTTGAGGGGCGGATCTCCTCCCTCCCCCTGCCTGAGCCCATGGGTCTCCCCGCCCATGGGCTCCCTTTTTTTCGGCAGTCCTCAAGCAGGGCATTCCGAATCCATTAAACCTAGAATTCGGTTTCCGTTAGGAATGGGCCAAATTAAGCCCCATGTTTCCTTTCCGAGCGATGAGCCGCATCATTCGGCTGAGCGTCTATGTTACCATGCCGGATGCGTCAGCACGAGAGCGGACCAGAGCAGCAACCGGCTGAAAGCGTTGTACTTACAACGGACGCCACCATCGGACTGGGCACTTTATGATTACATATTTTCAACTCTCCACTTGTTTAATACTTGCCATCGGGCTTGTCGTTGCGGGATGCGGCGGCAGCCCCAGCGATGAAATTGTGGAAATCGAGCAAGTAGCTTCCCCTCAAGTGGAGGAAGTCGACGCTTTCGAACGATTTGGAATGGCGCCCCGCGCCGGACAGGCGAGTGCGCCGCCCATCGCGCGTGCGCTGCCAGGGCCTCCGGCGGGCTGGGAAGACGTCTCGGACAATCCATCGGGGCCGCGCAGAACCTATCTGGGGCCGGGAGGCGTTTCAATTCAGGCCGTCTTGGCGCCTATGAGCGGCGACGAACTGTTGACGGCCGTCAACGCCTGGCGCGAACATTTGTCGCAGCCGCCGCTCAGCGCCGAGGCCCTCGCCCAACTCGAACGTGTGCCCATGGGAGACGGAGAAGCCGTCTATCATTTTGTTCAAGGGCCACATGCGCCTCATGGCGGCGGCGAGCCCGTTTCGGACCAGCCCGAAATGTTCGGCTTGGCAGGGGCCATCAAGATGGATGGCATCCCTATGATGGTCACGATGAAAGGGCCCGTAGAAGCAGTCGAGCAGCAGGCGCCCATTTTCCTAGATTGGCTGGAAGACATGCCTTCCACGCCTATGGCTCAGCTTGCCGCCGTCAGCGAGCCATCCGGCGCTTCACCTGAGGCGGAGAATCCCACGCCGCAGCAAGCACGTTTCGCTTACGAACTGCCCCCCGGATGGGAAATCTTGGCGCCGCGCCAATTTCGCGACGTCAACCTGAAGCCTGCCGGGCCTGAGGACATGGAGTGCTACGTCACCGTGCTGCCGGGTGCGGCTGGCGGCGTCGTCCAAAATCTGAACCGCTGGCTCGGGCAAGTCTCGCAGCCGCCCCTGAGCGAAGAAGAGGTCGAGGAACTGCCGTCCATCGAACTGCTCGGAAGCGAGGCGGTCTTCATGCTTGCAGAAGGAACATACACCGGCATGCGCGGCTCAGAAAACAAGCCGGACTATGCCGTTGCGGGAGCCGTAGCACAGGTCGGCGGACAGTCGATCTTCGTCAAGATGACGGGGCCGGCCGGTGCGGTAAAGGAGCAAACGCCCGCCTTCCGGGCCTTTTGCGAAAGCCTGCGCTTTGCACAGCCCGGGGATGCTGAACCCGCCCCGCCGCGGCCCGCGGATATGCCCGAAGCCGGCGCCCCCGCGGCATCGCCCCCCATGCAGC
>CAZLBS010000097.1:5000-8966 GCA_964557505.1 uncultured Nitrospiraceae bacterium
GCAGCCCTCCCCGGCACCGCGGGGTCCTCTCCCCTACCCGCGGTTTCGATTCCCGATACGCCTCCGCCGGTGGAAGCGCCCGCGGAAGAGGCGTTCGACCCGCGCAACCTAGCCTGGAAGGCCCCCGAGGGATGGGAGCGGGGCCTCGAGCGCCCAATGCGCATCGTGACCTATACGCCGGAAGGCGCCGAAAACAGCGAGGTCTACGTGACGGCGCTCCGCGGCATGGGCGGCGGCGTGCTGCCCAATATCAATCGCTGGCGCTCGCAAATGGACCTCGAGCCCATTGACGAGGCGGGCCTGGAAACAATGGACAAGATCACCGTACTCGGGGAAGCAGCGCCGCTGCTCGATGTTCGTGGAACCTTTACCGGCATGAGCGGTCCAAGCTTCGAGGATTTTGGCATGCTCGGCGTCATTAAAGACGTGGACGATCATACGCTCTTCATCAAGATGACGGGCCCCGCCGAGGTTATCGAGGCCGAGCGCGAGGCTTTCGTGAACTTTTGCGAGTCGTTGGTGTATCAGGGATAACCACCGCAACACCTTCAAGGACACTGGACACCTGCTATGCAGTATGTACGCAAGGCCGCAGAAATCGTTTCAAGCTATGGGTTCATGTGCATCATCCTGCTCTTGATGCTTGTGCTCACCTACGTCGGCACCATCGCGCAGGCCGACATCGGCTTGAAACCGGCCATTGACAAATACTTCACGAGTCCCTTCGTGATTCACGATTTCTTTGGGCTCATTCCCGTGCCCCTGCCTGGGGCCATCGTGCTCTTGGCGCTGTTCTCCGTCAGCCTGGTTACGGGCGGCCTGCTGAAGCTGCGGCGCGACTGGAGCAAAGCCGGTATCTTCGTCATCCACATGGGCATCCTGGTATTGCTCGTGGGCGGCCTGGTTGAGTTTCTCACGAAGACCGAAGGGCACATGACCCTGTTCGAGGGTGAAACGTCGGGCCAGTTCGAGAGCTACTTCTACTGGGACCTCACCATCGTGCCCGTTAATGAAGAAGGCGAAGTCACGCAATACCGCATTCCAGGGGAAGCCTTTACCGACATGCGTCCGAGCGAAGTCAGGTCGTTTACGGCCGAGGGCTTGCCTTTCGACGTCACGCTTTCCAACTACAAGGTCAACACCCAGCCCGCGCCCATTAGGCCGGGCGCCGACAACAACATCAACGGCCTTTGGCTCGAGCCGCTTGAAGTCGAGAAAGAGGCGGAACTGAACCTGGCTGGCACCTACGCCACGCTCACGCCAAACGATGGCAGCCGTCCCGTCGAGGGCATCGTCTTCGGGCGCACGCTCTTCTCCCGCGACCTTCATCCCTGGGTGGCCGAAATCGATGGCCGCCAATGGAAGATCGATTTGCATAAGCGCCGCTGGGATGTGCCCTTCGAAATCACCCTGGACGACTTCGTGCGGGAACTGCATCCACGCACGCAGATGGCCGCCGAGTTTTCCAGCTATGTGACCAAGACGGAAGATGACGATAAGCAGAAGATCCACATCACCATGAACGCCCCGCTCCGGCACGAGGGCTATACCTTCTATCAATCATCGTGGGGGCCGGACCCGGCGTCGAATCCACCCCCGGACGCGCCGGTCTTTTCGACATTCTCGGTCGTCAAGAATCCGGCCGACCGCATCCCGATGTATGCCTGCATCATTGTAGGCATCGGGCTGACGGGACACTTTGCCATGAGGTTGCTCAAGTATTTGCGGGCCGAAAGCCGCAAGGCAGCGCGCCTCGCCAAGGCGCGTGAGGAAGCGGAAGACGCCGCGGACATCCCAGAGGGCAAACCCGCGCGTGGCAAGACGGAGGCGGCAACAGCATGAGGACACCCATGAAGCACGTGATGAAGGTATTGCTGCTGGCATGCGCCGCGTTCGGCCTCGCCTTTCCGGCCGCCGGCGCGACCCCCCCGTCGTATGACGGCGAAACCATGAAGCTGTTCGAGACGCTGCCCGTGCAAGAAGGCGGGCGCGTCAAGCCGATGGACACGATTGGCCAATTCGCGCTGCTCAAGATGAACGGCAGCCGCACCTACCGCCACAACGTGATAGCTCCAGACGGCAGCGAAGAGACCCTCTTCAAGCTCGGCCCGGGCGAGTGGCTGCTCCACTGCCTCGTCTGGCCAGAAGCCGCCAAGGACTACCGCCACTTCCTCGTCGCAGATCAGCAAGTGCTCGACGTGATTGGCGTCGAAATCGAAGACCGCAAACGGCGCGACCGCTATTCATACAATGAGTTGATGGCCGGACGAAAAGAACTCTTCGACCATGCCATCAAGTATCAGGAAAAGGAAGAGCAGGACCGCACGCGCATCGAGTCGATGATCGTCAATCTCGCGCAGAACGTGCACGAGTTCGAGCGCTTGATCTTCTACTTCGATTTCGCGCGCGTGGACTATCCGGAACTCGACAGCGAAGGGCTCGAGATCATCTTCGGGGACCTCGAAGACCTGCGCTTCAGCGACGTGTTGGCCAAGGCCGCGTCCATTCAGTTTCTCTACACAAGCCTCGACAGGGACATGGCCGACAACTTCCCAGTCGAGAAGCGCGAGGCCGAAAAGGAGGCCGTCTTGCGGCTCATGGGCTTCACCGAGAATCTCGGCGAGCGCGCGATTCATCTCGCCATGTTCCCCGGCATCGGCCCTACCGCCGAAGAGAAAGAATACTTCACGGCGGGCGAACTCATCGAGCCGGCATTTCAATCCGAAGAACCGATTGACGAGAAGCTCACCGCGCTTCGGCGCGTGGAAGACATGATCGCCGCCCGGGCCGAACCGGCTGAGTTCAAGGCGCACCTGCGCGAAGTTCACGCACGTCTGGCCGGGGCCGCTGAATCTCGCGGCGAATACAGCAAGATTCCGCTCGAAGTCGCGCTGTATGACTGGCAGCCCTTCACCTACAGCCAAGTCTTCTACATCCTGACCTTTGTCATGGTGGCGCTGCTTTGGATGCGCCCGCAAAGCACATGGCTCTACCAAGGGGCGAACTGGTTCATCTGGGTCCCGACCCTCATCCTCATTGGCGGCATCACCGTGCGCTGCATTATCCGCGAGCGCCCGCCCGTCAGCACGCTCTATGAGACGATCCTATTCATTACGGCCTGCGTCGTGGCGACTGCATGGCTCATGGAGCGCATGAACAAGCAGCGCATCGCGCTCTCCGTTGCCGCCGTCATGGGGGCCTTCGGCATGTTCCTCGCGAACCGGTACGAGGCCAAGGAAGGCACCGACACCATGCCCAGCCTCATCGCCGTGCTCGACACCAACTTCTGGCTGTCGACCCACGTCACGACGGTGACGCTAGGCTACGCCGCCGGCCTGCTCGCCTGCGGCATCGGCATGGTCTACGTCATCATGAAGGCGCTGCAGCTATCCGGCGTGAAGCCTTTCAGCAAATCGCTCCTGGCGGATGTCACCAAGATGACCTACGGCACCATCGCCTTCGGCCTGGTGTTCTCGACCGTCGGCACCATCCTCGGCGGACTCTGGGCCAATGACTCCTGGGGCCGATTCTGGGGATGGGACCCCAAGGAAAACGGCGCCCTCATGATCGTGCTGTGGATGCTGTTCATGCTGCACGCGCGCATGGGCGGCTACCTGCGCCAGTGGGGCTTCAACCTCGCCGCCATCTTCGGCGGGGCCATTGTTGCCTTCAGCTGGTGGGGCGTCAATCTGCTCGGCATTGGCCTGCACAGCTACGGCTTTACCAGCGGCGTCTTGCGCGCGCTTTATATGTGGTACTCCGTGGTCGGCGCCTTCCTGGTCATCGGCGGCGCCATGGCCTATTACGAAACGCGTCTCAAACCCCAGCGCGGCACGGCGGCAAAAATCCTCGACGAGGAAAAAGACCCCGAGAGCACGCGCCACATATCAGACGCGACGCCCGCCAAGGCGGATACCTTCGCGAAGTAACAGCGCAACACCCGCGACACCCAGCAGCCGGACGTGG
>CAZLBS010000097.1:8976-9603 GCA_964557505.1 uncultured Nitrospiraceae bacterium
CGCGCCCTGACCAATCCCCGTTCGCCTCCGCCTTATGTCGCGCCCACACCCCAGGTTGCATCTGGAACTTCTTTGAGATGGCCGGCTTCCGCCTGACCCGAGGCGCGTGGGCTGCGCGCGGATACGTACTGAAACGCTTTCACTAAACGAACGCGGCAACCATGAACGGACGAGACAACGCCCGTCCCTCCCAAACCACGAGCCATCAGCGTTGCACGATTTGTAAACGCCGGACTCCTGCGCGCGTGAGCATCATGCGTGTTCTGTTGGCGGCTGCCCGTATCCGCCCCCGCCGGGGGTTTCGATAATGAGGGTGTCGCCGGGCCGCACGTCTTCGCTGAAGTGGCCGGGCAAGTGCTGCGTTTCGCCGTTGGTCCGCAGGAGGATATTGTGTCCCTTCGCTCCCGGCTGGCCGCCGTGAATGCCAAACGGCGCATAAGCCCGCCGCTCGCTGAGCATGCTCACGCGCATCGCTTCGAGGAACTCGATGCTGCGCCGGATGCCTGCCCCGCCGCGGTACAGGCCCGCGCCGCCCGAGCCTTCACGCAGGCTGAACTCCCGCAGCACGACAGGGTAGCGGCGCTCGAGCACTTCCGGATCGGTGATGCGCCTGTTGGTCATGTGCAC
>CAZLBS010000098.1:0-9522 GCA_964557505.1 uncultured Nitrospiraceae bacterium
GATTCGTGGCCTTTCTCATTACCGGCATCGTCATGTGGAAGTACTTCAGCACCACCGTCGTGCGGGCGTCGTCGTCCATCCTGAGCAACATCAACCTTGTGCGCCAAACGGCCTTTCACAAGGTCATCTTTCCGCTCATTACCATCGCCACCAACACCATGGAGTTCGCCTTCAGCTTGTTGTTGCTGGCTGCCTTCCTCGTCTATTTCCAGGTCGGCATCTCGATTCATATTGTTGCGTTCCCGCTCCTCTTGCTGGTGGAGCTGTTGTTCATTCTTGCCTTCGCGTTGCCCCTCGCCGCGGCCGTCCCGTTCTTGCCAGACCTGCAGAAACTGATAGGGTTTGGCATGCGAATCGGTTTTTACATGTCGGGGATTCTGTATGAAGTGGAGCGGCTCCCGGCAGATGTGCAGCCCTACCTGAACCTCAATCCCGCCTTGCATTTGATCGAAGCGTTTCGAGATGTGCTGCTCAATCACCAGTGGCCGGATTGGGGCATGCTTGGCCTCATTACGCTGGGGTCAGCGGTGTGTGCCGCCGCCGGGTTTGCCGTCATCCACCGGCTTGACCGCATTTTCGCCAAACGGATCGTCGAATGAAGAACGAAGCGGCCGCCAGTAGCGATTGCATCTTGTCGGCGCGCCACGTCGGCTTGTACTACTGGCTGAATCAAGGCATGTTCCGCCGCCGGGCCTACTGGGCGTTGCGCGATGTCACCTTCGATCTCTACCGTGGCGATTCCCTCGGCATCATAGGAAAGAATGGCGTCGGCAAGAGCACCTTGCTGCGCTTGCTTGCGGGCGTAATGTCGCCCGATAAAGGCGAAATCATTCAGCACAGACCCATCACCATGTCGCTGTTGGCGATGAACCTTGGATTCATCCCCTACCTTATTGGCCGCGAAAACGCCATCATCGGCGGCATGTTTCAGGGGCTCACCCGAAAGCAGGCGGAGAGCAAGTTGGATGAAATCATCGCGTTCGCGGGGCTGCAAGACTTTATCGATCAGCCCATATCGACGTATTCGTCGGGCATGAAGGCCCGGCTCGGCTTTGCCGTGGCCTTTCAGGTGCAGCCGGATGTACTGCTCATCGACGAGGTGCTGGGCGTTGGCGATGCGGACTTCCAGGAACGGTCGATGGCCCTGATGAAAGAACGCATCAAAGGGCAGGACACGACCATCGTCTTTGTCTCGCATAGCGCGATGGCCGTCCAGAGCGTGTGCAACCGCGCCGTCTGGATTGAGGATGGGCAGGTTCAAATCGAGGGCAAGACGAAGAAGGTGTTGACGGCCTACGCCAACTTCATCGCGAGCGGGGAGAAGCTCCTGGCGTGATGCGTGGAACGCCACCGGTGCCGCGCGCGGCGCTCGACCTCGCGGCGCGCTATGCCTGGGCTGCCCGCCATATCGAGCCGGGGGCCTGCGTCTTGGCGGCTGGATGCTCGAGCGAAGCCGGGCTGCGCCAGATTGCCGCGAAAGCGGGACGCCTCATGCTCGTTACGCGTCCGCCCGTGAGTCCCGTCGCAAATGCGCTAGCCGCCGAGGGGCGGGCGGAGTTGATGGTTGCGCCGCCCCACGACCCGCCGCCCGAGCCGGACGAACCGGGCGCCGCCGACGCTGTCCTGATGCTGGAAGACATCGAGCATTGGGTGCTGCCGCTGCTGTGCTTGATTCGTTACCGCGCCTGGGTTCGCGAAGGGGGGGCCTTGCTGCTGTGCGGCATGGCGCAAGAGCGCGTCCCATGTACCGTTGAACGCTGGCCGGCGCATTTTCAGCATGTGACCGAGGCCGCCCTCCACGCATGGCTGAGCGAGGCGGGCTGCGGCGGCATTGCCGTCGAGCCCATCCAGGAGGGCTTATGCCTGTCAGCAAGCGCGAAGCGCGCGCATGGCGAACCGGCCTACCATGCCGAGGCCTTGCGCTCGGAATGGTACACGCGCCTGACGGAGAAGAACCGTGCGCTTGCCGGGGGGCTCGCCGCCTTGGCCCGCCGCGTCGAAACGCTGGAAGAAGCCGCGGCCGCCGCGCAAGGGCAACCGCCAGCGGCTCCAGACGACAGCCTCGCCCGCGAAGTGGCCGGTCTTCGCATGCGGCTGCAACGGCATGAACAGCGCTCGCAGCAGCAGTTAGCCCGGCTGCGCGCGGACGTCCGCGGCATCAAGCAACACCCGGCCTACCGGCGCCTCGCGCGATTCAATGCGGCAGGTCTGAAGCTGCTGGGGCTCCTTGGCATCGGCGGACCCGCGAGCGGGGCGCACGCTGCTGATGCACCCTTGCCGCAGGCGGGCCAAGCGGCAACGGATGCAGCGGGCAAGACGCCTGCCGCGGAGCAAAACCTGCGGGAAGACGCGGCCACCTATGTCCGCGGATATTGCTCGGTGGCCTATGCCCCGCGCCACGAAGCACCGGCCCGCCACGGCGAACCCATGGTGCTCGATGTCTCCCGGCTCTTCTCTCCGCATCTCACGGGCGTCGGGCATTACTGCGATCAATTGACCCGTGCCATCTTGCGCACGAGCGAACGGCCTGTAGCGGCCTTCTCGGCGAAGGCCTTGCCCAAGTGGATGCTTGAAAGCACGCACGCCCCGCCGTTTTATCATTTGCCGCCCGGTCATGATGGCGGCAATGGAACAGTTGCAGACCTCGCGGACCTCACCGGGCAGTATTACGGCTATCTGCATGCCTCCGCGCAACATCAGCCCTTGATCGCGGCTGAGCCGATGACCGCCATCGTCTACGACCTCGCTCCCATCGCCGTGCCCGAGAGCGTGCCGCGCAACGTCGCCGAATCGTGCCAGGCCTACAATCGCTTCCTGGCGTCCAATGCGGCCCGCTTCATCGCCATTTCCGAGTTTACCAAGCAGGCCTTCGTGGACTTTTCGAAGATCTCGCCGGAGCGCGTCACGGTCGTTCCGCCGGGGATAGACCCCATCTTTACCCGGCCCATCGAGCCACATGATATGGCCCGTGTGCGCGCGCATTATGGCCTCAGCGAGCCGTATCTGCTCTGCGTTGGCACCTTGCAGCCGCGGAAGAATCTGCTGCGGCTCATCGAGGCTTATGCGCACTTGCGCAAGGCCGGGGAGCACCTGCCCCAACTCATCCTCGCCGGCACCGACCGCTGGGTGGAGATGGAAGATTTTCGCCGCAAGCTGGAGCAAGAGCGTCTGGCGCATGACATCCGCTTTACCGGATATGTCGGCCGCAACGACATGCCGGCGCTCTATGCGATGAGCACCCTGTTCATATACCCTTCTTACTATGAAGGCTATGGCATGCCGGTCGCGGAAGCCATGGCGAGCGGGGCGGCCGTTGCTTGCGCTAACGCCACGTCGCTCCCCGAGGTCGCGGGCGAAGCCGCCGCGTACTTCGATCCAAAAAGCACGGACGACATGGCCGAGACGCTTCACGGCGTGATTGCGAACGGCGACAGGCTGCGAGATCTCCGCGAACAGGCGGTGGAACGCGCGACGTCGTTCTTGAGCTGGGATGATGTTGCCCAGCGCATTCTAGGCGTCTGCGAAGAGGCCGCGCGCGCCTGATGCCGTTTGAACCGGAGCGTTGGAGCCGCGTCACGCTCGTCGCCCTGGACGGCAGCAAAGCCCCTGCAGCCGCCGCCCAATTGCGCGCAATGGGATTCGAGGGCGAGCTGACCGGCATCTCCTATAGCGAATGGATGCCGGTGCTGTACGGGCTTTGCGACAGCGTTCAATTCGTGATGCCATCGAAAGCACCGCTCATGGCGCGCCTGCCATCGCTCGCCTGGGCGCTCATGAAGACGGACCTCTGGGCTGACGCTCTGATTTGGTGCGGCGGTTCTTCTAGACTGACGCGCCGCCTCTTGCAGCGCTTGAGCATTTGCCCGGTCTACACGTTCTACAACGGCAAACTGGACGCGCTCGACCCGGCACGCGAGACGGGCGCGCCGCATCCCGATCCGGGCGGCCAGGAGGAAGCCAAGACCGCGATTGGATATCTCGCGCCCGCATTGGATTGCGCCGATGCGAAGCCGGGCGCGCTCTGCGTCGTGGCCGACGGCGATGGTATCGCGGGCTATGAAGCAACGGGAGTGCAGTGGTATAAACGCCATCTGTTCGCTGCCTATTGCGAACCGTCGTCAGAGGTGGACCTGCGCGTGCTGAGCAGAGCCGGGGCGGCGCACAGCCCCTGGGAGCTTCCCTGGCACCGGCGCATGATTGCCGAACCGCCCGCGGCGCGCATCGGAGCCGCCCTCCCGCGCGAACGGGCGGTTCCCGTGCGTGCGCTATGCCCCGCTGTAGACGTATATCACCTCACGTTTTTCGAGCGGCCGCCCTACCGGCATGCGCGGATGGCGGCCACGGTGTACGACGTGATGCCGTTGGCGTTGCCGGAAGCATTTCCCGCGCGTTTCGTCGAGCGGCTGGAGCGAGCCGCCCCGGTGTGGCAGGAGGAATGCCAGCGCCTCATCTGCATTTCGGAGGCGACCCGCGATGACCTGGCACGCCTGCTCAACATTCCAAAGGAGCGCAGCGTGTGCATCCCGCCCGGGAAGCATCCGCACTTTCACCCGCGCGGGGCCGGGCCGGTCGATGCGGTGCGGCGCAAGTATGCGCTGGACGCCCCGTACTTCCTCGCTGTCGGGTCCATTGCGCCGCACAAAAACATCGAGACGTTGGCCCGGGCCTTCAAGCACGCAAAAGACCGGGCAGGCTTTCCCCATGTGCTGGCGCTGGCGGGCCGCCCGGCATGGCTCGCGGACCGCGTCTTTCATGCCATCGAGCGCATGGCCTGGGATGGCGACATTGTCTTCACCGGCTATGTGCCGTGGCTGGAGTTGCCGGCGCTGTATGCAGGCGCCACGGCCTTTTGCATGCCCTCGCTCTACGAAGGCTATGGCCTTCCCGCGCAAGAAGCCATGTGCTGCGGCTGTCCCGTGCTGCTCTCCAATGCAGCTTCCCTGCCGGAGGTGGGGGGCGATGCGGCGGTGTACGTTGACCCGCGGGATGAGCTCGCGTTCGCCGGCGCCATCGAACGGACCGCTACGGACAAGGCGTTTCGCGCGGAGCGCAAACAGGCGGCGCTGCACCGGGCGGAGACCTTTCCCACTTGGCAATCCGTCGCCGCGCAGCATGCGGAGGTATACCGCGCTATGCTGCAGGAAGGGTAAGATCGTGGCCATGCCGCATCCAGCGCCCACGAATCCGCCGGAGCCTGACCTGCCCTTGGCGCATCCGCTGCAACAGGCGATTGATGCCTCCTCCCTGTTTCGGCGTGTGGCTGAGGCGTCAGACGTAGCGGACAAGCGGATCTATGCCGCTTGCTTGTCGCGCGAGGTGCGTGAGACGCAAGCCGCCTGCCGCGAGCGGTTTGGCCGTCTGCCCGATGCTATCGCCGTGCTCACCCGCAAAGGACATTTCACGCGGCTGGGAAGGCTGCGCCATGAAGCCGGGCTGGCGAAACTCTCCCTCTCCAAAGGCATCCCCATGATCAGTGTCGCGAAGGCGGCAACAGACCCCGGCGGCGTGCTCGTGGTCTTCGGCGCCGGTGCGCGCTCGCGCGCGGTGATGCTCGCGGAGCATGGCGTTCGGCAATTCCTGTGGGCCCAAGACCCAAACTTTCCCATTGCCTCGCTCGGACAAGGACCCTTCACAGACTATTACAAGCGATTCGAAGAGAAGTTGAACTGGCTCTACGACCACCTGGCCGATGAGGAATCGCGCTTGACTCTCGCGGCCATTTTGAAGCACCGCGCCACCCGCGACTCGGGCTACATTCGCCTTGCCTTGTACCCCGAATACGAGCATCCATTGGCTGGTACGCGGCACGGCGATATCGTCATCGATGGCGGTGCGTTTGATGGCGCGACATCGCTGGCATTCGCCCGGCGCGCCGGGCGGACGGGTCGCGTGTATGCCTTCGAACCTGAAGCGGAAAACATGCGGCGGCTTCAGCAGAAGCTGGCCGAGCCGGCGCATGCAAGAGTCTCCCGCCGCATCACGCCGGTTCGGGCAGGTCTGGGGGCGCGAGCGGGGCAGGCGCATACCGAAGGGGCTGGGGGCGCCGCGCGCGTGCACGCCGATGCGAAACGCTCGGATGCCTCCTTCGACGTGACAACCATCGACGCCTTCGTCGAGCGCGAGCGCCTGAGCCGCGTCGACGTCATCAGTCTAGACGTCGAGGGCATGGAGCAAGCGGTGCTGAATGGGGCGCGCGAGACGCTGGCCCGCTTTCGTCCGAAATTGCATGTAAGCGTCTATCATCAATTGGGCGACTTGCCATCTATCCCCCGCTGGGTGCACGGCCTCGATTTGGGGTATTCGCTCTATCTCGGGCATCACGACCCGTTCTACATGGAGATTGACTTGTACGCCGTACCCGGAGAGCGGCCTCGATGAGCGCTGAAGATGGCCGTATCCGCCTGGCGCTCGTGCATGACGTCCCCGCGCACGCCGATTACTTTCGCCAACTCACCGGCTGGCTCCGCGAAACGGGCGAAGTGGAGCCGGTGCTGCTCATCTGCCACGACCAGGCGCCGGACCCCGATTGGGATATTCCCTTCGTCCGCATTCGGGAAGCCGGCGAGGGCGAGCCGCGGCACGCCTATGACGTTGAAGATCTCACGGGATATGAGCGGTTCATCGCGTGGATGGACCCGTATTTCGAGGGCCGCTACGAACAAGCGGCACTTAGCCTCTGCGCCGGCGCCGAGCGCTATTTTGCCGCGGGACATGCCAGCGCCGCGCTCGTATTGCAAGGGACGCGGCTCACGACCCGCGCCGTCGCGGCAGCAGCGAAGCAGTGCGGGGCAGCGGTCGTCTATCAGGAAACGCCATACTTTCAGCGCCTGCCCGAGCCGCCCGAACGCGATGTTGCGTTGACGCTCAACCGGATGGTCAATCACACGTTCATTTGGGACACCGTTCAGGCCCCGCAATGCGGTCCCTCGCAACTGACGCGGGACTGGCCCAAGGCGGATACGCGTCCGGGATTGGACGCCTTCTTTGCACGCATTCAAGCCGACCGAGTCGCCAAGTTTTCACGCGAAGACATCAACCGCTTCTTAGGCCCGGAGGGCGCATCGCGCAGCCGTCATGCGCAAGACGTGCTCGTGAAGCCGCCGGGCACACGCGCGCTGCTCGTATGCGGGCAAGTCGACCGCGACTCCTCGATGTATTACCAGCAGCACGCCCTATCCACTTGGTACGCCCTCGGGGCCGAGACGGCGAAGCGCTTGCCGCCGGGATGGGTGATGTGGTTCAAGGGGCATCCGCTCGACCGCGCGTTCGCAGATGGCTGGCGCGAAGCCGCTGCCGAGTTTCATGCCCTCAACCCCCACTGCCTTACGCTTCCTCCTGACATGGATATTCACGCTTGCTACCGGGCATGCGGCGCGGTGTGCACCATCAATTCCACGGCGGGCATCGAAGCGATGACGTATGGGCGTCCGGTCGTTACCCTTGGCCGGGCGGCCTACACGCACAGCGGCATGACGATCAGCCTGGATGATCTCGAGGCCCTTGGCCCGGCGATCGCAGACTTGCCGGAGCACATGACGCCTGAACAATGCCGCGTGCGCGATCAGTTTTTGAGCTATGTGCTGTATGAGTACCTCGTGCCGGCGGGCTCGCCAAGCCGGGGCGTTGCGCGCATCCGCCAGGCCATGCGCGAACGGCAAGGCGCCTGAACATGGCCGCGAAATTCAACCGCCTCATTCGGTACCGGGACTTCAAAGACCCGGCCATCCTTCAAGCCATGCGGGAGGCATCAGGCCTCAAGCGCTTTCCCATGCACCGCAAGTATTGGGAGTATGGGATGACGTTGTATGCCCTGCGCGAGCTGGGCTATCTCACGCGCGAGCGCACCGCCGTAGCTTTGGGATGCGGCATCGAGGTGCTGCCCTATGCGCTGAGCAAGTACCTCGGCCATGTCTACCGCACCGACTTCCTGCCGAAGGAAAACCCTTGGTCAGCCGAATATGCCGAGCGCATCCGGGCCGCGGATGGGCCCACGTTCCTGCCGCCGAAAACGCCGCACGAGGCCGGGCGCGTCTCGTTTACCGAGATGGACGCCACCGACATGCGCTGTTTCAAAGATGCCTCGGTCGACATCGTGTACAGCATTTCAGCCATCGAACACTTCGGCGCACGACAAAGCTACCAAGCGCATGGCGCCGTGAAGTGCTTGCGCGAGAGCGAACGCATTTTAAAGCCGGGCGGCGTGTGCCTCGGCACGACCGAGTTTCAGCTCAACGACCAGCCCCATCCCTATTGGTTTCGCCGGGAAGATTTTGAAAACGAAGTCATCGCGTCGCATGGCATGCGGCCCGTTGAACCATTTGATTACACCTTGACGCCATCGCTTAAAATGAGCGGCCATTACTTTGCGTATAATCTGCAAGCCGCGTTGGGCAACGAGCTAAAGCACCAAAAGACCATTCTGGGCGTCGTCTTGGGAGCAAACACCGTCGTCTCGATCGCGTACGTATTTATCAAGGATTAGCGGGAACAGCGCCGAAGCGCCATTAGGTTACAGAGATATGAATGCAAGCAGCCAACCCGTTTTGATTTATGACGGCGAGTGCGCCTTCTGTCAGCGGGCCGTGCAGTGGGTCCAAGCTCGCGACACCGGTGGGGCGATTGAATATCTGCCGTGCCAAGACCCTTCGCGCCCGGAACGCTTCCCCCACATCTCGACCGAGCAATGTCTGGAATCGATGCAATTCATCGCCGTGACGGGCGAGACCCACAGCGCCGAGCGGGCCTTTCCCCATCTGCTCGCATACTTGCCGGGCTGGCGCTGGATGGGCAAGCTCTTCCGCATTCCGGGCGTGCAGGCGCTCGCCCGCCCGGCGTATGCCTTGATTGCCCGCAACCGCTACGCCATCTCGGGGCTCATTCGCCACAAAGACCCCGCCACCGGGGAAGCCTGCGGCCTCGAAAACCGCTGCGACTAGCGCCTCGTTCATCACGGCAAACTGCGAAAGCTGCTAGCTGCATTGGTTTCAGGGCTATCCTCATCTCCGCTACACTGCGGGGCATGCACGCACGATATGCGATAGCGGCGCTCATGGCCTTGGCCTGTCTGCCCCAGGCACATGCGCAGCAACAGGAAGCCCCCTGGTGGCGCGAAGCCACCATTTACCGGGACGAGTGGGATGTTCCCGCGATCGTGGCCGCGAATCCGGGCGCAATGGCGTTTGCCATGGGCTATGCGCAGGCAGAGGATCATCTTGAGGATTTGCAGCGGGCCTACCGCATCACCTCGGGGGCCGCTGCCGAGATTTGGGGCAAAGCCTACGCCGAGAGCGACGCCTTTGCCCTCAAGATGGGCCACGAAGAACTCGCCCAAGACGTCTGGCCCACGCTCGATCCGCTGACCCGCACCCTTTGCGAAGGCTTTGCCATGGGCGTCAATGTGTGGATGGCGGAGCATCCAAACAACGTGCCGGGATGGGCCGTCGGCATTCGGCCTGAGTACCCCCTCGCCCTGCTGCATGCCTATCTCATGAGCTTCGCGCCGGTGGATCTGCCGCAGGTCTG